>CAMTOT010000022.1 GCA_947074165.1 uncultured Bacteroidales bacterium | reverse complement strand
TTATCTGCCTCCATTATTGTAGAGTAAGGCATTTCAAATGGAGTATCTCTTTTAATGGCATCTTTAAACTCACCAGCGTCGGCATTATTAAATACCTGCACACCGCCGTCCCAGTTGTCTTTGGTGACTTTCTTATTGCCTTCCACTATATTTCCGTTCACATAAGCTTTTCCAAAAGTACCCCGTTTATTCTTATCACGGCTCTCTTCCGGTTTTAATATCCTGTGTGAAATAGGTTTATCCTTCGGAGTAATCGGACCCGGCTTAAAATAGTTATTAATAATATTATATCTGCTGTTTTCATCACCGCCGTCTACCGAACGATTCCACCAGTTGAAAGTAACATTGTTTACAAAATTAAAATCTCCGTCCATGCCTACAGAGCAGTTACGACTGATGTTTGAAGCAAACAGATTCCTGCTAAACAAACTATTGTGTCCTCCGATTGTAGCACCGAAAGCGTGATTATATGTATCAAGAGCCTCTGAAAAAACAGAGTTCTGTATGGTTACGTTCACCGTTGGCAACTTTAGACCTTTTCCGTTAGAGTCTCTGTCATACACATGACGGTAGATAGACATATTCTCATCCAGTCCCCAGCTGGACGAGCAATGATCAATTATCACATTACCTATACAATTACCACCCAGTGCATCATCTCTAAACGCTACATCTGTAGCACCTCTGCGGAATCTCATGTGACGTATTATTATGTCATGAGTATCCAGTAGAAATGACTCTCCTGTCAGACAGATACCGTCGCCCGGAGCTGTCTGGCCTGCTATAGTAATATATGGCGCTCTAATGCTTATTGGAGACTTCAGATTAATTACACCAGCTACATTGAAAACGATTATACGTGCTCCACCTGTCTCACAAGCTTCCCTTAGAGTTCCCTCTCCGCTATCTTCAAGAGATGTAACTACAATAACCTTCCCTCCTCTTCCTCCGGGAGTAAACGCACCGCCACCCTCGGCCCCTGGAAACGCGGGAATATCACACTTTAGGAGATCTTCCGGTTTTGAAGCCCATGGCTTATAAGGTTTACCCTTCATGGCTTCATCAAGAACTATAGGCAAAGCCTTTTCCCAGGCCTGGTCTGAAAGTCGGTCATAAAGCTCCTGCTGCTCTTTTCCTCTTTGTTTTACAGAATCCGGTATTACCGGATATTGACCTACTGCTGGCAAAGCGCAAACTGCAAGCAGACCGGCGCAACATAACTTATGTATATTATTCATCCTTATTATGACTTTAATTATTGTCTGATAATATTAAGACGAATGAACAATTATTTTGTAATCTCTTTTTTTAATCTTTTCTCCATTCATTGACAAAATCTCTCGGCGACTGGTTATATTTCTTTTTGAAACACTTACTGAAGTAACCGGAGTCTCTGAATCCTACTGCGTAAGCAATCTCCGTCACTGTAAGATCTGTACTCTTGATCATATCAACCGATTTATTCAGACGTATCTCCTTTACAAGGTCCACGGGAGCGAATCCGGTCAGGCTCTTTAGTTTCTTGAAGAATGAGGATCGGCTCAAGCCTATAGATGACGCGATAGTATCAATGTTAAAATCAGCATTATCAAGATTATCTTCAATTATACTATGTATCTTATCTATAAACTGCACATCTTTCTTTACAAGAAATTGCTCATAGTTATCTTTATCGTCATCATTGCTTACCGTCATACCGCCTCTCTCATGAAACAGCTTTCTGTCGGAAAGCAACTGCTCTATCCTCGCTATCAGATAATCCTTGCTAAACGGTTTCACTATGTATGCGTTAGCTCCCATAGAGATAGCTTTCGTTTTTGCTTCATCATTACCTTTTGCTGTAAGTATAATAACCGGAATATGACTCACCTGAAAGTCGTTGCGTATATTCTTAAGCATTGTCAGACCATCCATATTTGGCATCATCTGATCTGTAACGACAATATCGGGATGATAAAGATGTATCTTTTTAAGACCTTCTACACCGTCACGCGCAATATAAATATTAAATCTGTCTTCAAGCAAAAGACGCATCATCTCACATAAATCACTGTTATCCTCTACAATTAAGAGAGAAGGCAGAGAGCGATCTACACAGATTTCCTGCTCATATGTATCGGTTGTATTTTCTTGATTAGCAGAATCGGATGCACATGCCGGAGTATTTTCACACATATAAAACTCTACGTCCTCTGTGCTATAGTGCTCGTTACCGCATTTCAACTCAATCACAAACGTAGAACCCTTGCTGTTCTCACTTTCAACATATATTTTGCCATGATGCAAATTAACAATCTCTTTAGACAAAGCAAGTCCTATACCGGTACCCGGGTGGTAAGCGTTATGCAGATTATCGGCCTGAGAGAACCTTTCAAATATTTCGTCTTGTTTATGCTGCGGAATACCAATTCCGTCATCCTCTATTCTTATTATACAGCGATTATTCTGCTCATCATTTTCAACGCTTATAAATATGCTTCCTCCGTTTAAAGTAAATTTAAACGCGTTTGATAAGATATTGCGTATCACTATGCCAAGCTTCTCTTTATCTGCCCATATATTAAGAGTCTCTTCCGGCAGATGAAACGAAAAACTAATCTCCTTTTCTTCCGCAAGCATACGAAACTCTCTTTCAAAAGATATTACAAGCTCCTTTATATCTATAGCAGATACGTGAAGACGCATCTTTCCGTTTTGAATCTTACGAAAGTCAAGTATCTGATTGACAAGTTGAAGCATATGGTTTACATTACGTTCCATCAACTCCGCATACTGCTTACCTTTAGCGCTCAGATTTTCATTCTCTTTCAGTTCTTTTATCGGACCCGTTATAAGAGTCAGCGGGGTACGTAGCTCATGTGATATATTTGTAAAGAACTTAATCTTAAGCTCAGAGAGTCTCTGCTCAATATATATATCGTTCTTAACACGTATCATAAACATTGATAGCTTAGTTGCCATACACAATATAATTATCCCAAGTATAATGTATATAATGTAAGCCCATTTACTTGCCCACCATGGCGGAAGTATTACCACTACAAGTTCTCTCGAAGAGTCAAGATCGGGATTCGACTCATCAAGAGTCTGTACTTTAAACAAATACTCACCCGGAGGTACGTTTGTATATGATGCTATACGGTTTTTACCATTATAATGCCACTCTTTTTCATACCCTTCAAGCAGATATCTGTAAGATACTTTATTCTGATTATTAAAGTTAAGAGCGGCAAATTCAAACGTAAACATAGACTGTTTGTGTTTAAGCTCAAGTCTGTCTACATACGAAATAGATCTGTCAATAATCGGGTCGTCAACAAAACTCCTTATATCCCTGTTTGATATATGACAACCAACAATAAACGTACGGTAATTCTCTTTATGACTCTCAAGCTTATGTGGCGTAAAAGATAGTATTCCCTCTTTACACCCTATCCATATCTCACCGTCCCGTGTACTTATCGCTGAGTTGTCTTCAATAGTCACCTTAGGGAATCCGTCATACTTATCATAATTTCTGATTTTACCGGTTTTATGATTATAATATGATATATCCTTGTCTGTCACAAACCAAAGTTGATTATTTTCATCCTCCACTATTGATATAATGGCATCATTATCAAGCCCGTCTCTAAGACCGTATGATCTGAATTCCGGTGTATTAGTTTTTTCGTCATATCCGGTCAGTCTGCACAAACCGCCTCCAAATATTGATACCCATATATTAGAAGCCGAATCTTTGTAGAGTGAATAAATATCACTGTCGGTATAGTTATTACGGCTTCCGCCTCTGTATATTTCAAAGCTAATATCCCCGGCAGATTTAAAATCACCGGCAAAAGACATCAGACCATCCATCGTACCTACCCACATACGACCGCTATTGTCTTCCACCACGTTTCTAACCTCCATATAAAGCCCGAACGAGGGATAGTTGACAAAACCGTTATTCTTATTTTTAAAACTTACTATACCGTTATTCTCCTCTACGAGATTAAGACCTCCGTCAAGAGATGCCACCCAGATACGCTGTTTGCTGTCCTGATATGTATAAAAAACATCATTTCCGCTTAAAGAAAGAGGATTCGCAGCGTCTGTTTTGTAGCTTACAAATTTATAATCCGAATCTTTTACAGGCTTAGCTTTTATTAGTCCGTCACCTTTCGTAGAAAACCAGATATTACCATTTTTATCCTCCATGATATGGTATATCACACCTATACCATGCTTTTGGTTATTATAAATATTCTTTACATTACCATCCGCGTCAAGCTGATAAAGCTTTTTATTTCTTGTACCAAGCCATATATCACCTGTCACACTCTGAAATAAAGCTCTTACACCTGAATTATCTCCTGTTTGCTCTGACAAAAGCGGACCGAAGGTATCAAGTCTGAATTGTTTGCGGGGAAAGTTTATACGGTATACTCCGTTAGTAGCCGAACTAATCCATATTTCACCCTCATTATCTCTAAAAAGATGAAAAAATTTCTGATCGCTCTCATCCTTAACAACCTGTTTCATAGAGTTTATCTCTATCATCTTCGAAGAATTACGGTCGTAAAGCCAGCCGTCTCCTGTCGGAGATAAAAAGAATAACCCGTTTTCCCCGGCATCTTCAATCTGAAGAAGACCTGTTTTGCCCTGACTGGTAAATGGAAATCGTTTAGATTTTTTTGTCTGAGGATCATAATACACAAGTGATTTTTCATTCTCGTGAAACCATATCTTATCATAATGATCCATATATGCCGACGAAATTATATTTTCGTTCACATCTATCTTTAGCTCTGAAAGTTTTCTCTCTTTTATATCATATTCATAAACTCCCTGACCTGCTACACTCAGATAGGCATAACCTTTAGATGTAACATAAATATTGGAAATAGGTCCATGTATTTCCGAAAGCACAAACTTATCTACAGAGCCTGACTGTGTATCTACACAGTAAAATACTCCGGCATTATCACCAAGCCACATCTTACGTCCCTGGTTAAATATCGATGTAAACGCGCTGTCTGAAGGAGCGGCAATTTTATTTTTTATAAAACTATCTCCTTTGTCTCTTATCGATTCGCCTTTCTTATAAGAGAGTATTTTATAGTCAAGCCCTATCCAACTTATATAATCAGCAGTTTCACTTAACACATTATATTTCAAACGATATTAATTAGTATCCACTGTTTCTTTTGAATTAAACAGCACATCAATATCTACACGCCCCTCTTCATCTGTATGAGCGATAAGCAGATTCTTATCTTTTGTAAGCAATATAATATCACCGTCACAATTTTTTTGCAGCTTGATTAGCTGTATATTATCGGTATAGTTCTTCATATCGTCAAAAACGGCATGAAAAACCTCTTTCTTTTTGTTAAAAATATAGAGTTTTCTATCAATGGTTTTTACCCAGATAAACCCATTATTATCCTCTACAATTCTCTGTATTTTTCGAGGTGGTAATGCTGTCTGGTCAAATTCTGATTTATCATATGTTCTGAATTTTAGCCCGTCGAAACTGCACAGACCATACCACGTACCAAACCATATGAAACCGTCTTTGTCTTTCAAAGAGCAGTTCACCACATTATTAGGCAATCCATGTTCCGTAGAATAGTGTTCTATAATCATATTAGTATTATAGGCACCCAATCCTGCAAATAAGAAGGTAAGTAAAATAATGATTATTGTCTTTTTCATATATGTGTTTCTCAGCCACTTATGGCCTTGTAAATAATGTAATGAATATCTTGTTTTCAGCTTTATAGGTAATGAATAAAATAAGCAGCGTATTAATATACAAATATAAAGAAAATAACCCGAAACGTAAAATCATGATAGTGATGTAATATGTCACGGTAACGGCATAATTATTTCGTTCACACCAATCTTCAGTTTCTACATATTAAATTATTTAAATCCCAGGGGTAATTTTATGGGTTTCAGCTATAAAGAACGTCCGTATCTGATATTTTTCACATATTCAGATACGGACGTAAATACATATTAAGCAAAGCAATTATTTCACTTTTCTTATATAATAAACTTCTATTTTGACGTATTACCTACACCAAACTCAGTCTGTTGAAGTTCCACTTCAATAAGTAGTTTTTGTTTCTCCTCTTCAGAAAGAATCTGCGCTGTACTGTTTGTCTTTCTTTGAGAAGACTTAGCTGAAAAAGACTGCTCCACAAAGCAGAACGGGATGTCAGCAGGCACACTCTCAAACTCAATCTCCGCAGATGTAGGTGCGTGTGTTCCCTCAAACTGAACATGCGCTTTTACTTTTATTTTTCCTGCTTCGCGAGTTGAACGGATAAGCACAGGAGCTGAACCAAACTCTACCGGACGCGGATTAGCGTGAATTGACGCGTCTCCTATTATCTCCCCTTCACCTTCTACGGTAAATACGATATTCTCTTTAGCCAGACGGCGCACATGACCGCTGTCGTCTGTCACTTCAGCCACAACTACAATAAAATCACTTCCGTCTGCTACCAGTTCCTTTCCTTTGCGGTCTATAGATAGTTGCAGCTTAGTACTTCTTCTTGAAGGCATCTTCTTAGTTGAGCAAACTACTTCACCGTTTATTATACCTTCGGCAACCATATTTACTTTCTGCCAGTTCTTCTGAAAGTAACTGAAGTTGCGAGCTTCCCAAAAATCCCACACATCATTAAAAATTACAGGAGGGTTCTCCATGTGTCCGTTTTCTCTGACAACGGGTAAAGTCCACGATTTCTCTCCATCGTAAACAGATAGTTTTACCGAATCGCAATTGGTAAATACCACAACTTCACTTCCTGAAAACTGCGACATCTCATGCGCAATATATACCATAGGGCCACTTTCAACCACCGTACTTATAAAATCTGCAGGGCTCTGACTGCGAAACATATAGTATGAATATTTAGGTTGACGGAAAGCATCGAATATACCGCCCCAATAAGGATCGGGATGATAACCTCGCTGATGGTCAAACGGATGCCACTGGGCGCCTCCGATAAACTGACCCGTAGTACGATACATTTCATCATAGCTCTTAGCCAATGAAAGCGACTGTATCAATAGCGGACGCTCACCCCAGCTTCGGCTTGTACGGTTATTGTTATTATGAGCATACCAGTCATCTACATTCTCTCCAAATTCACGTGTAAAAATACACTGATTAGGTTTATCCTCTTTTTCATCATCGCCGGGCCACGCGTACACTACGTCGTAATGTTCGGTTACTCCTGCAGAATGTACGTCGGCAGCTGCCGCGGGACGACCCGGATAAGGGAATTCGTCTTTTGTAATCTGCAATGCCTGAAGAGAGAACTCAAGAGGAAAACGGGTCTCATTAAGTATAGGCTCCCACATAAGAACGCTCGCGTGATTGCGGTCTCTGCGTATTATCTCACGAGTATTAACATGTACAAGATCACTGAATTTAGGATCTTTGTTCCAGTATTGCCATCCCGGCGTAGCCACGATAACAAACAACCCAAGCTCATCACACGCGTCCATGAAAGACGGGTCTTGCGGATAATGCGCCGTACGAATTACCGTACAACCGGCTTCACGCAGACGAAGAGCGTCTCTCCACTGCTGCGAGTTTGGCATGGCGTTGCCAACATAGGCAAAATCCTGATGGCGGTTAGCTCCTACAAGCTGTTTGTATCTTTTTCCGTTGAGCCAGAACCCGTCCTGACCGCGAAACTCCGCATGTCGGATACCAATCCTTGTCATACCGCCGTCAACAGGGCGAGAACCCTGTTTGATACGCGATTCAACATGGTATAAAGATGGAGATTCGGGGCTCCACAATTCAGGATTACTTATAGTAGCCTGCTGAGTCACTGTTTTACTCTCTCCCGGCTGAAGCGTAACTTTTCGCGAAAGACGTTTCAGCGGTTTATTTTGTGATGTGGCAATAACATTCTCAACAGTTACTGTCTGTACTTTGTCACCGCTGTTCTTAACCTCCGTGTCAATTATTACATCCGCGCTTTTCTCGCTGATATTGTCATAATGCACAAATACGCCGCCTCCGGCTACTTTATTCGACTCAATAGCGTCTGTTATAGCTACAGGTGATTTGGCAATCATCCATACATCTCGATATATACCGCCGTGATATGTAAAGTCAAGAGTATACTGACGTTTTCCCGGAGGATAGTTTTTATCATCACTATTGTCTGCCATCACCGCTATAAGACACGTATCGCCAGGCATAACATTGTAGCTGTTCAGATTTACAGTAAACGGAAGATACCCTCCTAGATGTTCACTTACCTTATTGCCGTTAAGATATATATCTTTCTTACCCATAGCGGCTTCAAAGTGAATAGACACTTCTTTACCATTTGTTTCTGTGGGTACTACAAATCTTTTTCTGTACCATGCTTCTCCCTGATAGTTTCTGCAACCGCTACCTTCGGCAGGCATAAGCTCAACCGTATGTGGAGTTGAAATTACTTCCCACCCGGAATCATCAAACTCTTTCTTCTCTGCGCCAGATACGTCTCCTTTATAGAATCTCCAGCCGGGATTAAAGTTATAAATCTGCCTTCCGCTGTTTTCCAGCTGATAGAATCCGGCAACAGATGTTTTTATCTGAGCCGTCATCACTACGGGCAGACACAGCATTAACAATGCGGTCAGTTTTCTCATATATTTATTGTTTTATATTTTCTTTACTTAGTTATAGATACAGGATTTTCAATACAGTTTATCACATCCTTAGCTCTCTCTTTTGGCATAACGTCAAGTTGTGTAACTTTACCCTTTTCAAGCTTAACCTTGACGGTCGTACTGCCTGTAGCATGCAGTTTGAAACTTACGTCAATATCTGACGGCCATGCCGGAAGAATATATATCTTGCCGTCACTCTCCTGAAGAAGCATCTCCTGCAAACCAATCATACCGCTGCCGCCCCAGTTCAGGTCTGGCGACCAGTCATAACCCGGCCCCCAGAAAGCAGGGAAACGATGAGGCCCGTTACCTATCTTTTCTTTTGTAAGCTCCATCGCTTCATTAGTAAGACCAAGACACGCCGCCCAGATATTATACTGTTTCCACCCTATGTGAGAGCGAAATTTCACAGCGTCAGGATCTGAAAAATATGTATTTCTGCCAACTTCGATATTATCTTTCCCAACACCGTACATTCTCCACGGAAATACAGGATATAACTGAGGCGTCTCAATATTGTTGACGCGCTCCCATGTTACAGCGGGTGCTATCACCTCTTTCCCATCAATATATCTCAACGGTATTTCAGGCATTCTGTCAAGCATCTCTTTATCCCGTCCATATACTTCAAGCACCTTACGCAGACCTCCTATCGTCGATGAAGGATTGTATGCCATTTTATACGTCTCGCAGGCAGTGCCAGGATAAATAATGAGTTTCCCGTTTCCGTCAAGATCTTTTCTGCCCCTTTGAGCCGCAAGCTGACGATAATGAAGGTCGTAAAACTTAAGGACGCTTTCTATCATCGGCATATACTCACTTATATCGGCATTATTGTATCTTTCCGTCTCAAGTATCATAAGACAGAATTCAAGCACAGTGTCCCACTGATATTCCAGCCATGCGTTATACTCAATACCTTTATCAAAATGAGCGGGACGTTTAAATCCGTATTCAGCAGGATTGGGCAAACCGTAATTTTCTATCTGCTCGGTATAACATGCGCCTTCATGCCCCCAATACACGCGCGAACGCAGCTCTGCCGCCGGCAGTAGTCTGTTATAAAAATCAAACTGAGATTTCATCATATCGAAATCGCCGCTTTTAAGCATTGGCCAATATACAAGGCGCTGGTTCTGTGCTGTCATCGTACCGCCTCCCCATCTTCTGAAATCGGGTGTAAACGGATATTTCTCATCTACATAAACAGGATCGAAAGTAAACAGGCCTCCGTTGAACTTACTCGGATCTTTACCGTAAGCATTACATCCAAGCATAAATCTGAAAAGAGTATAATTGCGGGTTATCTCCTCCATTTCTCCGCCTGCCGATATAAAACTGCGAGTCCAGAACTCATTCCACCATTTACGTGAAGCGTTTCTGTCTTTATTTATATTAATAAGTTTTTCTGTAGATAGAAGCGATGCCTGCCACTGCTCTATTGAGCTATTTTCCGTATGAAGAGTTACTGTAAAAGCATGATATCTTCTCTCTTTTTCAGTCTCATACATCCATGATTTAAAGTCTGTACCCGCATACTCACCATGTGATGTCCCGCGAAAACGCAGATTATTACCTGATAGCTTACCTCCAAACATCAGATCTTTAAGAGGATTACAAAGCTCATTCCTGACTGAATCCATACCTTGAAGAGCAACTGACACATCAAACACAGTATTATCTTTATTGCGATGATAAAATATCAGCTCCGAATCGGCAGCTATAACAGAGTCTTTATGAGTCACAAGCCCCTTAGGGATAGCCCATTTATACGAACATTGCTGACCTTCAACCTTCCTGATAAGCCGGTCTGTGTATCTCCAGTTCTCATACTCAACTACAGCTTTAGTGTTTTTTTTAGTAGATGCCTCGATATGCAATACCGGTTTAAATACATCTACCCACAGTGTAAGTTTACCACCCTCTCCTTCTATTGTCATAACCCCGTCATTAAGAGACAGATTCTGCTTAAAATGAGAAGAACCTTCAAATATAGACGGTATGGTTTTTATTCTAAATCGCCCTTGTTTCAAAAGCGTATTATTTTCGTCGTAAGAACCGGTGCGGGAAATATAAAAAAGTATATCGCCGTTTTCGACCCATACATTCATCCCGATATCTCCGCCACCGAGAGGCATAGATTCTGAGGAATTGACAGATGGCTCACGCCAGATATAATCATCCGGCGATAATGCAAACGACATCATAGCCCAGGAGGCAAAAAGAATATTCAGAAACAGTCTCTTCATAGTCAGTAATATTATCGATATATTATTAATCAGTATGACAGGCTGTTAGAAAACAGCCTGCCATACACACTTCATTAAATACAATTATTAAAAACAAAACTACTCTTCCCAATTATCTGAGCGGAATGACGACACAGGCAAATCCTCGCAAAACAGATCACCATGAGCATAATTCTCAAAAGCATATCTTACAGCTACGGGATTCTTCACATTCTCACTCTTTACATATATTTTACTTCTTTCGATACGCGCTTTCGCGGGATAAAATACTTTATCGCTGCCGGCTACTTTAAAGTTTACCGACTCAAATGTATCACCTCCTGCGTTTATCCACATATCAGCTCTTTCAAAGCTAACAATGACGGTATCTCCTTTTATCTCAATATCTTTAAATACAGGACTCTCTGCCGTTATGCCGCTTACAGCATAGGTCTTTGCAAGAGCAAGACGCGCAAGTCGCTCGCCCGCAATGTTCTTCTTAGCAGGATGAATACATTTCTCTGATCCGGCATCCATTAAAACCGCCATGCCTGCATTCTCTGTTTTAGATTCAGCCATAACCTGCTGCTCACGAAGAAACGCGGAATTAATGACCTCTTTACCTTTCTCGGTAACAATACTGTAATCGTATGGGGCTATCTGGCAATAGTAGAACGGGAAATCTCCCTGATTCCACTCCTTACGCCAGCCATTGATCATAGTCGTAAACATATCAGAGTATGTAGA
This sequence comes from uncultured Bacteroidales bacterium, assembly GCA_947074165.1. Lineage (GTDB taxonomy): Bacteria > Bacteroidota > Bacteroidia > Bacteroidales > JAUNSR01 > JAUNSR01. Next base: position 4,249 of record CAMTOT010000022.1, on the reverse strand, counting down.
AGCCCTGTTATAATTATCCTCACCCTGATACCATATCACACCTCGCATAGACATGCCGATAAGCGGTTTAAGCATACCGTTATATAGAACTGTAGGAGTACGGTTTTTAGATTTTATATCAGCCTCACTCTGAGGAATACTGGCAGCAGGAAACGCTTTAAGCCAGTCTGAATGCATCCACGCCTCACATGCAGAGCCGCCCCATGCGGCTACAACAAGACCTACCGGCACATTAAGCTGCTCTCTTAGTATCTCGCCAAAATAGTAAGCAGTAGCGCTAAACTCTCTTACCGATGCCGGAGCCGCTTCACTCCATTTGCCTGTCACGTCAGTCTGAGCATCGAAAGAAGATTTTCTTTTTACTGTAAAAAGTCGCAGATTATCATCTTTACTATTAAGTATATCAGTACCGGAATTAGCAATAGGCTGGTTCTTAAAGCCTTTCATAGGCATCTCCATATTGCTCTGCCCGGAGCAAAGCCAAAGTTCTCCTATAAGTATATTCTCTATTTTAGACTTAACGCCATCATTGAAAGTTATAGTATAAGGTCCGCCTGCCACGGGTGTATCAACACTAAGAGCCCATTTGCCTTCACTGTCGGATTTCACCTTATACGCTTTATTATCCCATCCCGTCTTAACGCTAACCGTTTTATCAGGATTAGCCGTGCCCCACAGATTGGCTTTTGTCTGTTGCTGCATAACCATACCGTCAGAAAATATCGCCGGCAGCTTTACTTCTGCGTGTACGGCATTATATCCTGCGAATAATAATGCCGCGAGTATATACTTATTCATAATATTATATTTTTCAATATTTACGTATCAATTGTAAAGGTCCGAAAAGGCCTGAAGGCAATAATTCATCACCGGACATACGATATTTGGCATTAGTATAAATCCCATCAAAAGGTGCTTTCCCTTTATCCGCGCCTCTGAGCGCGTTAGCCCATGTGTTAGTGACTACTATTTCAAGTGTATTTTCCCCTTTTTTAAGCGCGTCGGTTATATCAGCTTCAAAAGGTGCCGTCCATACCACACCACAATCTTTACCATTTACTTTTACTGTTGCCACATTGCATACATCACCAAGACTCAGATATATACGACCGTTTTTAGCGGGTTTATATTTGAAAGTGGTATTATATACCGCACTACCCGAATAATATTTTATTTTATCGTCACTCTCTTTGCTCCAGTCAAAAAGAGTATCGCGAACCACACTCTGAGAGATGGCAGGAAATTCAACCTTCCATGGTTTGGTTCTTAATATAGAATCTTCTGAGTTAATTGGCTCAACAGGCGGATTTACATCACGCGCTCTGACAGGGAACACGACAAAAACAGATCCGTTTACGGGTAAACGCAGAGTAACCTCCGTTCTGCCGTTTTTCTCCTCCCATCGGGCCGGAGTAAAAATCTCTCCGGTCTGTGGATTCCACAACTCCGGTTTACGACCGCTTATTCTGAAAGAGGCGTTAACCTCTTTATATTTTTTATTATCTGTAAATCTGTAAGCACTCTCATCATTACCAGACTGGTCTGCCACAAAATACAGATCCATCTCATCACCCCTGCGGTGAGTCCATGCTATATCTGAAGGCAACTCCACATCGCGCGCCACCCCTAAAGAGGAGAAATCATCGCCGGTATAAGGTAGCGAAGGTATAATTATCCCCGCTTTTTTAAACTCCTCAATCTTAGATTCGGATTCAGGAGAAATAGGCAGATTATCAGGATTCATAGCGTGAGCCTCAGGCAATACAAGAATACTATATCGCGCGCCACCGGGCAACACAATAGAGCCGTTCTCAACCTTAGCAAGTCTTATTAGCGCGTCTTTATTGAACGAGTCGTAAGCATAACCTCTGAGCGGATTAATCCACTTTTCCGGGTCAGCCATATTTGCGGAGTGAGTCACACCAACGGGGCGTACACGTGTTGGCTGACCTACATTTGCAAGACGCTCGTTTTCGCTCTCTACCCTCTGCTTGCCCACTATTCCCGGAAGCATAGGTACAAGACGATCAGGTAAAATTGCCCGGCGTGGCATCTCCTCTCCGGTAAACACCGCTATATCTGTAACCGGTACTCCGTATTGAAGAAGTGTCTGACATCTTGATATGTAATCGACAAACGCCGTACCTTCATTCCACCAGGTCTGATCACGCTGAAAGAAAAGCCCTATGCCTTCAAGCGTCATGCCTGGACTTTTGGTCATCCACGGATTATGAGTATAAACGTGAAAAAACAGTTTATTAATGCCCAAAGCATAGTTTCTGTCAAGTAAAGGTTTAAGCATAGCCGGGTCTTCATTCCATACACCGCGAACCTGTGTAAAACCTTCTGCCTGAACTATATTCTTACCATATATGCGCGCTCCGCTTATGGCGTCGAGCATATCGTTTGGTTTATCATGCGTGGGGCTGTTAAGCCAGAATTCACCCATCGGCAAATCCACCTTCTGATAGTGATAAAGTCCGTCACTCACCATTGTCGGAGATACACATTCAGCGGAAAGCAGACAGTCATATTGCTTTGCGTATCTGTCAAGTACTGTATAAAAAACGTCTGATATAAGTTCATTTATTGTAATTCTGACATCACGGAGTACCACCTCGGTACGCGCAGCACTCTCAACCGGTATACCGGCAAGGGCAGGCAGATAAGGCATAAGGTCGTATCCGCGACGTTTAGCGAATTCAGAAGCGAAATTATCACTCCAGTTCTGGCTGCCACACTCCCAGCTATCAACATGCATATATTTAAGAACACGGCCTGCAACTCCGGCATCTGTTTTCTCAAACATCTGTCCAAACCAATTTTCAACCTGTTTGCTTACTATCTCTTCGCTGAATTTATCGCACTCAAGACCTTTTCCGCCGCCAGCTGTCGCATTGGTGTGTCCCGTAGCCGTATGTCCCATACGGATAATTCGCCATTTTCCTTTAGGGAGGTTTATTGTCAGCGCGCCATTATTAAGCACGGGCAGCGTAACAATATCTTTAAGCTTCACTGATTCATGCGTAGGGATTTCATCCGGTGTCGTGGCAGATGCCACTCTCCATACGAATCCCGCTTTACCTTCCCACTGATTAATGCGAGGAGCAGTATGTAATACAATATCTTTTATCTTCAAATCAGGTTTCCATTTCGCAGCGTCAAGATCCTCGCTACCGGGCTCACTGCCTTCGGGAGTCCATTCGAAGCGAAAAAAACGTGCCATAGTGGGCACTATAGCATGTGTTGTCTGAAAATCTGTATTCTGCCACCCCTGACGTGCTGGTATAAGCTGCTTTACCTGAAAAAATTCTTTCCCGTCATGACTTGCCTGCACATTCATACGGTGAGCCTGATAGTTATTGCCGGAAAGTATAATCTCAATATTTCTTACTGTTATGGGTTGCGCGTATTCATATTGAATACGGCATGGAGCCGACGAGCGGAACACACCTTTTTCATCTCTTGTGATTGGCTTAAGTGGTTTCCCGTTTAGTTCAAGCGTCGTGTTTTCGAATGTAACGACAGGTAATAAATCTGTATCTGACGGCTGAAGATCAAGTGGGATTGCATAGGTCGCGATGTCATTATAATATCCCTGATAACTCGCGGGAATCGGCAGACGCAACTCTTTATATCTCCCTCCGTCAACTACGGTATCACTCCATACCACTTTTTGCATAGATTCGGCAGGAGTAATCCACGGACCACCTGCCAGCGCGAAACCATCGCAAATATGCATACCAAGTTTTAGTCCGAGTCTGTCAGCTTCTTTAAAGCTATGATTTATCATCTTCCACCACTCCGGAGACAGCTGTTGCGCCACCCCCTCATGCTGTGGCGCATCGTTTACACCTCTGATCGGCATAAGGTATGTACCTCCAAGACCTGCTTGTTTCATAGCCTCAAGATCTGCCGTTATGGCTTCTTCAGAGACTGCGCCGTACATCCAGTACCAGAATGTCCATGGACGAGCGTCCCCTGAAGGATTAAGAAATTGCTGCTGCACTGACTGTACAGCGGCTACATTTCCGGAGATAAACAGAAGTCCAAGTGATGCAAGTATGGTTCGTATATTCATAGCTATAATTGTCATTTCATCTTTAGATATGATAATATGACGGATGTAGCGGGATTTTGTACTCTAAAATGTCGGTTAGATTGTCGTTATTTCCACAAATAACAATGCTCCAACTATAAAATAGATCGGAAGAGCGTCGTGTAGGGAAAGAGTGTACGTCCTGGTGTA
>CAMTOT010000021.1 GCA_947074165.1 uncultured Bacteroidales bacterium | reverse complement strand
AAAGTCGGGACTGCTTTATTATGACAGTCCCGACTTTGTTTTATATCCTCTTATTCTTTACATACATCTGTTCAAATAAGGACAATCAAAAATCTCCCAACGAAAGCTATATAGGAATCGGCTGTTACCGGAAAGTGCAACAGCGGATTCCGACTTGGGAATCAACGGATTCCAAAGAGGGAAACGCCTGTTGCCGATATCGGTATCCGGCGTTGCACATACACTATTAGTTGGGATATTTTCGAAATAGGTTTTGGATATGCTCCATACCTATTTCAACTATTATATTTCAATAGATATAAATACAAACTAAATATTTAGATTGAATCCTCATTTTCCGACTCCTCTTTTTTAGCGTCTTCTTCCTGATCTTCACCTTTCCAGTACTCGATTCTGTCGGCTATATGATCCGGAAGGATGGAAGCGTTGAATACAGGACTTTTTATTCCGGCTTTACGCTGTGCTCTATAATCACGCAAAGCAATAAGCGCATATCGACCCAGCAATAAAATAGCAATAAGGTTTATAATACCCATTATAGCCATAGATATATCGGCAAGAGTCCACACTACGTTAAGGCTTAATACAGATCCGCATAATACCATAAATCCCACAAATACTCTGTATGCAAGCATTAATTGTTTGTTTTTAGAGAAAAACAGGATATTAGCCTCACCATAATAATAATTGCCAAGTATTGAGGTAAAAGCAAAAAAGAATATCGCGATAGATACGAAAAAAGCGCCGAATGCACCAACTTCGGAAGAGAGTGCAGCCTGAGTCAGACGAATACCATTAAGCCCGGATGTAGCGTAATGATCAGAAAACAGTATAATAAACGCTGTACAAGTACAGATTATAAGTGTGTCTGTAAATACACCCAATGCCTGAATGAATCCTTGTTTGACGGGATGAGACACTGTAGCTGTAGCCGCGGCATTAGGGGCAGATCCAAGACCGGCCTCATTAGAGAACAGACCTCGCCTTATACCCTGCATTAACGCAGCTCCTACTCCACCTCCCATTACCTGATTAAATCCGAAAGCGTTTTCTACTATCAGTCCGATAACCTCCGGCAGTTTTGTTATATTAAATACAACAATACCTAATGCAAGAAGTATGTAGGCAACAGCCATGACCGGCACAACGACACTCGAAACGACAGCAATACGATGTATTCCGCCAAAAATAATAACAAGAGTTATAACTGTAATAAACAAGCCTACGATGTTTTTATTATACCCAAATGTCTCATTAACGGCAGCGTCTATAGTATTTGACTGAACGGAGTTGAATATAAGTCCGAATGTAATAGTTATACTTATGGCAAATAAGACTGCAGCCCATCTTTTACCCAGCCCCTGTTGTATATAGTAAGCCGGTCCACCGACAAACGAACGGTCTCCTTTCACCTTGAATATCTGAGCCAGAGTAGACTCAATAAATGCGGAAGCAGCTCCGAATATGGCTATAATCCACATCCAAAACACTGCGCCCGGCCCGCCAAGCGCAATTGCTGTCGCTACACCTGCCAGATTACCCGTACCAACTCTTGAGGCCAGAGAGATACAGAAAGCCTGAAATGAAGATACTGTCTTTTGTCCGGTTCCTTTAGCCGCGCCTTCTCCAAGCAGGCGAAACATTTCACCAAGATTACGAAACTGAACAAAGCCGGATTTGAAAGTAAACCAAACTGCCACGATCAGCAATAAACCGATCATTATATATGTCCAGATAAAATCATTGATATTGTTAATTATATTCTCTATCATCTTAATATATTTACAAACTGCCTATATGTAAACAAACAAGGCGAAAAGAGAGTTTACCCTTTTCGCCTTATTTAATATTTTGCTAAACCTAAAAAGATTTAATTATTTCTTGTTGTATCTTGAGTTAAGCAGATTTACAATCTCTGAAGTAATATCATAACGAGGATCCGCAATCAAAACCGGACCACCTGTCTGAGTAGAAAGAATCATCTGATAATTCTTTTGAGCATTGTAAATTTTGATGATGTTGTTGACTGAGTCAGAAATAGCAACATGCATTTTCTGCTCTTCTACACCAAGTTCATTGCTCAGGCGAGCGCTATACTCCTGAAGTTCCTGCTCAAGCTTCTGTATTCTCTGAGCCTCCTGCTGAGCGCGTTGCTCTGAAAGGAAAGCATTGTTTTGAATCTTTCGCTGAAATTCTTTAACCTCGTTTTCAAGCTTTTTACCTTTCTCGTTGATTGCTACACGAGAATTTTCTCCTTTTTTAAGGAGTTTTTCGCTCTCCACTTTTACAAAATCATATCGAGTCAAAAGTGAGTCGATGTTTACATAAGCGATTGGCAGAATAGTCATTGCTTCTGTTCCGGTTGAAGCTACTGCTGCTACAGGAGCCTGTTTTGGTGTACATTGAGTAGTCATCAAAACTACGGCAGCAGCTGCGCACGCCGACTTAACGAAGTTGTTTAGTTTTCTCATCTCTTTTTATTCTAATTTTTAATTTTCATCCATCATATCAAGGAGAGACTTCTTTTGTTGTGATTCACGGTCCATAGATTTAGCACATCCTATTCCTCTTTTTTTCATCTCTTTATTGCCTGCTATGTGTGTATTGGGGAATTTCCCACCCTTTACAAACAAGACTTTTACAGCCATCAGAAGAAACGCTATCAGAACGCCTATGCCGGTGATAATAAAAGTTGGTGCCATATCCTTATTTTTAATTAGCTGCAAATATAAGTTTTTATCACTGTATTTTATTTTTTTACCACGTTTTTTAGCACACTAACAATTCAAATTTTACATATTGAATGTTTTGTTGCATTTATTAAGAGTTGTTTACGGTTATAAATTGTATATTTATCGAAATTAAAGTAAACAAAAAAACACTCATAATCATAATAATATGGAAATTAAAGAGTTGTCGCCAAATCTTATATGGCAATATTTTTACGAGATTACGCAAGTGCCTCGTCCATCAAAAAAAGAGGAAAAAATACGCGCTTACCTTCGTGAGTTCGCCTCAAAACATAATCTTGAGATCAAAGAAGATAAAATTGGCAATATATTAATCAGTAAGCCTGCTACTGCCGGCAAAGAATCGGCAAAATCAATTGTAATGCAGTCGCATATAGACATGGTATGCGAAAAGAATAACGATACTGAGCACGACTTTGAGAATGATCCGATCGAGACATACATTGACGGAGAGTGGGTAAAGGCAAAAGGGACTACTCTTGGCGCAGACAATGGAATCGGGATGGCGGCATCGCTTGCCGTGCTTGCCGCAGACAACATTGAACATGGCCCTGTAGAGGCTCTGTTCACTGTAGATGAGGAAACAGGACTTACCGGAGCTTTCGCTATCGAAGAAGGTTTCTTCAATTCTAAAACGCTTCTTAACCTTGATTCAGAAGATGAAGCAGAGGTATTTATCGGCTGCGCAGGCGGTATAGACACAACAAATACATTTACTTACGAGAGCGTGGAAACTCCTGAAAATTACTTCTATTTCAGAGTAGATGTAAAGAACCTTCTTGGAGGCCATTCTGGTGGTGACATACATGAGGGGCGTGGCAATGCTAATAAAATCCTTAACCGCTATATATGGGATTTATATCAGAAAACGGATGTTGTACTTTGCTCTATTGACGGAGGAAATCTTCATAATGCCATACCACGTGAGGCTTATGCCATTTTAGGTGTACCTTCGAAAGAGAAGGAAAATGCACGCATACTTCTAAATTTATTTATTGCTGATATTGAAGCAGAAATAAAAGACGTTGAGCCAAACTTCACAATGACATTGGAGTCGGTTGAGAGACCTGCTTCTGCTATTGACGCAAAAACAGCTAAAAATCTTATTTATGCTATTCATGCGTGCCCTCACGGCGTAATTGCAATGAGTCGCGATATGCCGGGACTTGTGGAGACATCTACAAACTTAGCTTCTGTTAAGATGAAACAGGATAATACAATTCTGGTAATCACTAGTCAGAGAAGCTCTGTTGAGTCGGCTAAATTTGATATCGCTCATACTGTAGAAAGCGTATTTACACTTGCCGGTGCAAAATCTACACACGGTGACGGATATCCGGGATGGAGACCAAATCTTAACTCTGAGATACTGAAAACCGCTATAAGCACCTATGAAGAGCTTTACGGAGTTACTCCGGCTATAAAAGCTATCCATGCCGGACTTGAATGTGGTTTATTCCTTACGAAATATCCGGGACTTGATATGATATCTTTCGGTCCTACTATGCGTGGTGTACATTCACCTGATGAGAAGCTTCATATTCCTGCGGTTGAAAAATTCTGGAATCACCTTGTGGCAATTCTTAAACAGGCATAATAATTTGCAAACACATTTATTAAAATAACAAAGGGAACTTTACATTCTGTAGAGTTCCCTTTGTTATTGTTGCAGGCTCGAAATAAATAACAATAAAACATCTCATATTACGTTTATATCGTAAAGCTTAATAAGAATCATATTTTGATTTTAAATGAAAAAGATACTATTTCTTATCCCATTTATAATTTTATCGTTACTTGCCGGGTGCAATGATGACGACTTCACCACCAGTCCTGATCATAAATTAAATTTTTCGGCAGATACGGTAAAATTCGATACTGTGTTTACCGCTATAGGGTCTTCGACAAAAAGACTTATGATTTATAATAATAATTCTAAGGCTATAAATATTGAAAATATTAATCTGGTAAACAGCGACAACTCAGGATTCCGCATCAATGTGGATGGGATGAAGGGTAATAATTTTTCTAATGTAGAGATAAGAAGGAGAGATTCTCTTTTTGTGTTTGTTGAAGTTACACCGGTTGAGACTAACAATAACGCGCCTTCTCGTCAGGTGGGGAAAATCAACTTCTCATATAATGGCATACGACAAGAAGTTATACTTGAGTCTTACGGTCAGGATGCTATAAGGCTAAAAGGGAAAGTATTTTTCTCTGACACTATCCTGAGCGGAGAAAAACCGTTTCTTATTTATGATAGTATTATAGTAAAAGAGAATGTGACTCTTACTCTTAACAAGAATGTAAGGTTCTTCATACATGATAAAGTGAACATAAGAATAGACGGCACTCTAATTTGCAACGGCGAACGTAACAGTCCGGTTGTATTTCGTGGAGATCGTACCGACAATCTATTTTCCAATCTGCCTTATGATGAGCTATCGGCACAATGGGGAGGAATGAGATTTACTCAAAATAGTTACGGCAATAAGATGCTACATACAGAGTTCAGAGGATCCACTACGGGGATTGTGATTGATTCGGCATCTGTTGAAACCGAGAAACTTTATATAGACCATTCTAAATTTAAACTATCTTCAGGCAACCTTCTGAGTGCGGAAAATGTAAGAATGAATGTATCAAACTCTCTATTTACTAATTCAGGTGGCTCTCTTGTATATCTTAACGGAGGTGATTATCGATTTACATTTTGTACGATAGCTAACCTTTATAATATAGGAAGTATAACAGGCTCTGCCGTTTATCTGCAAAATTATAAACTTGACACCAATGCCAGACCTATTGCTATACCTCTCATTAATGCAAAATTTGAGAACTGCATAATATGGGGCAAAAGAGATTTGGAAGTAAGTCTTGATTCCGCTTTTTTAAACAAACCGATAGAGGCTCTATATGATTTTAAATTTGATCACTGCCTGATAAAAGCCCGCGGAGAGGATGACAATAAGTTTATCAATACCGTATGGAATAAAGATCCTGCATTCAAGAAGATTGAAGGCGAGGTATATTTATTTGATTTTCATCTTGATTCAATATCAGAAGCAAGAGACAAAGGCAACAGCATATATTCTTTTGAATTCCCCGAAGATCTTGACGGGTCACTCCGCCGACAAGGGATGACAGATATAGGAGCATATCAATACAACTATTAATATAGTTATCATAAATAGTGATAATTTAAACAAATATCTCATATCGTGTGTTTTTAACAAAAACGCAGATGTGAGATATTTATTTATAATAATAATAAGCTGCTTAATAGTTTCGGAAATAAAAGCGGAGAATTTCAAGATCATATTTTGGAATGTAGAGAACTTGTTTGATTATAAAAAAGATTCTGTAAAAAATGATTCCGACTTCCTGCCAGACTCACCCCGAAGATGGAGCAGATACAAATATCACAAAAAACTGAATAACATCTGTAAAGCGGTCATTGCTTGCGGTAAAGGAGATATACCTGCGGTTATGGCTTTTTGTGAGGTGGAGAACGATTCTGTAATTCACAATTTTCTGCACTATACACCATTATACAAACTCAATTATAGATTTTATATAACATCTTCGCCTGACCTGAGAGGTATTGATATAGCTTTTATATATAAAAGAGACCGTTTTAAACCAATATCATTCAAGGAGATAAATATTAATCTGGATAAGCACGACAGGAAAACAAGAAATATACTCCTCGTATCAGGATTAATTACGAAAAAAGACACTATTGATATTGCCGTATGTCATTTCCCGTCCAGATCTGAAGGACTTAATGAGACAAAAAAATATAGAGAGATTGCAAATAAAAGACTGCGCGCTGTTATAGATTCTGTGATTACTGTTAGAAAGAATCCCAATATTATAGTAATGGGTGATTTTAATGATTATCCGTCTGATAAAAATATTTGCCATATATTAAATGCTGTATCTGCCGAAAGAAGTAACAAGAAGAATGATGACGCACTGATTAATCTGATGTGGGAGGCTAAGGCAAGTTATGAAGATGGCATTATCACAAACGGAACTCATAAATATGACGGCGAATGGGGGTTTCTCGATCAGTTTATAGTTAATAATTCACTATACAATAGAAAAAGCCCACCTTCAATATCAGGAGTTGAGTATTTTAATGCTGATTTTTTATTGACAGAGGATACTAAGTATTTCGGCTATCGTACAAAACGAACTTACTATGGATATAGGTACGAGGAGGGATTCAGCGACCACCTGCCTATTATATTAGATTTAAAAATCAGATAATTAAGTTATAGATAAAGCAAAAGCGTCAACCGAAAGGCTGACGCTTTTGCTTTATTATGATTGAGATATATTAAAAGTGGTACCCAAGTCCAAGAGATGCGATAAACGCTGATGATTTATAATGACCTTCAAATCTTTGTGGTTGTTTAAGACCATCAACAAACTCATAAGATCCATCTCTGCTTATCCCCTGTAGATATATTACAGACGCATTAATTGAGAAATGTTTTAACGGTCTGAAAGAACCACCAAGAGTAAAGCCGAGTTTATTCATGCTTGGTGTCTCAGGGTTATAATAATCATCTCTGACCGGCGACATATCAAAATATGCACCTGCTCTTAAATCACATCTTTCTGTAAGAGCATATTGAGATCCAAATCTGAACGCAAATGAATCTTTATACTTTTTATCAGCCTGGATGCTGTAAGGTTCAAGAAATACTTCTGTAAATACTACATTCAACTCTTTGTATGCAGACCAGAATGTCCATTGTACATCAGCAGAAAATAACCAGTTACTGTTTTCAGGAGAATAAGTACCTCCAAATGTCAGGTTAGCAGGTAATGGAAGTTCCGCTTTAAATGTACCTTTATCAAGCTGAGGGAAAGTGGACATATTTATCAAAATCTTTTTGATTGCCTCACTTGCATAATCCATGGTCGCCTTACCTTCATGTACTTTAGCAGTAACTTTTGATCGGAATGATGCACCTACTGTCCACTCATTATTAATATCATACATTGCGCCAACGTTAAAACCTACTCTGGTGCTTGATTTACCGTGCAATGAAGCAGAAGCAAGAACAACATCATTGTATTGTGGTGCAATCGCAGATAACGCGCCCATAGGCAACAATGATCTTGAGATATTTACATCACCCCACATAATCATAAGACCTGCGCCGATAGAAAGATTATCTGTAATCTTCCATGCAAGAGTTGGTTGCAAAGAGAATGATTTAAGTGACATCTCCTGCACCAGGTCAGCACCTTTCCAGTTGTTTGGCCATTTAATACTACTTCCGTAAGGAGTAGTTAAAGATATTCCAGCTTTTAAAAAATCATATATCTTAAATCCGGCATAAGCATAAAGAGGTGTGCTCGGATCATTATCTGTATGTTCACTATATCCGTCATGAGAATATCTTGCCTCAGCCCATACTCCTGTGATACCGGCTGAAACATCAAGAGTCTGCTCCATAAATGCCAATCCTGCCGGGTTAAAGTGCATACTCTCCGCACCAAGTTTCATACCCGTTCCAACATGACCCATACCGCTTTGCTTAGCACTCAGTGTATTAACCTGAAATCCCTCTGCCATTACAGACATCGAGAATATTGAAGCTAATGATAGTAAAGTGATTTTTTTCATTATTTAAATATGTTTTATTTCAAATTTGGCACAAAGGTAAAAAAAGTGTGCATATTAAAAACACATTGAAAACATTTTGTTGCTTTTTGTGCAATTTATTAAAATCAAAAGCACATTAACACAAAATATGTATACTTATAATTAAACGTTTTTTATATTGCATTGGTTCAAAAAACAATATACTTTTGTAATGGATTTTATCGGGAAAGTTTTTATCCGCCAATATTCTGAAAACAATTTCCTCGTGTGCTTGGCCAACCACGTAAAAAACAAGCTTCTACAATATTAAATTTGCCTCAATGGCAATGATCTTTTTTTTATAAACCTGAGATGAAAGAGAAAGTAAGTATTCCTTTTATGATTGTCGGCACCCTTTTTTGTGTGTGTCTTATTCTTGCGAACTTCCTTGAAAGCAAGTTAATTCAGATTGGTCCGGTTAATGCTACTGCAGGACTAATAGTATTCCCAATTGCGTATATCCTAAATGACTGTATAGCAGAGGTATGGGGATATAAAAAAGCATCAATGATTATATGGACAGGTTTCGCGATGAATTTTTTCGCTGTAGCTGTTGCCCAAATTGCGATTGCTCTTCCTTCGGCGCCATATTATGAAGGTCAGGAAGCATTCTCTACTGTATTTGGGGCTACATTACGCATAACAATAGCAAGTTTCATAGCTTTTATTGTGGGGTCATTTCTTAATGCCTATGTAATGAGTAAAATGAAAGTAGCCACTAAAGGTAAAGGATTTGGATACAGAGCAATATTATCTACTCTTATAGGAGAGTCTGCGGATTCACTTATATTCTTCCCGATCGCATTTGCCGGCGTGATTGGCATGAAAGAACTTTTTATACTTATAGTAACTCAGGCGGCACTTAAGACCGCTTATGAGATAATAATACTACCGGTTACTTATCGTGTTGTTAACTTTGTAAAAAGAATCGACAACACTGACACATACGATGAAAATATATCATATAAACTATTCAACTTTAAATAATTATGCACAATCCAGAAGCTTCTCTTACCCTTCTAGGTAAGACTACAGAATATAAAAATGATTATGCCCCTGAAGTACTTGAGGCATTTGAAAACAGACACCGCGACAACGATTATTGGGTCAAATTCAACTGTCCTGAGTTTACAAGTCTTTGCCCTATTACCTCTCAGCCGGATTTTGCGACAATAGTTATAAGCTATATTCCGGACATTAAGATGGTTGAAAGCAAAAGTTTAAAACTTTATCTTTTTTCGTTCCGCAACCACGGAGGCTTTCATGAAGATTGCGTAAATCTAATAATGAAAGACCTTATCAAGCTGATGGATCCTAAATATATTGAGGTTACCGGTTTATTCACCGCACGCGGAGGTATATCTATACATCCATATGCCAACTATGGAAGAAAAGGTACTCAATTTGAGAAAATGGCAGAGGAAAGAATGCTAAGACACGAATAAAACAACAAATGCCGCGAACTATATTTTTAGTTACGCGGCATTTTGTATTAATATAAAAGAGAACATCTATACAATTTAATATCAGAGACTATAACCATACTTAGCGACAGCCTTAAGCTCTTCCTCAATACGAAGCAACTGATTATATTTAGCCATACGATCAGAACGGCTCATTGAACCGGTCTTAATCTGGCCGGCATTAGTAGCCACGGCTATATCTGCTATTGTTGAGTCTTCCGTTTCTCCCGAACGGTGAGAAATAACAGCTGTATAACCTGCTCTTAGAGCCATCTGAATTGCATTAAGCGTTTCTGTCAATGTACCAATCTGGTTCACTTTAATCAAGATCGAGTTTGCACATCCTGTCAAAATACCTTTCTTAAGATATTCTACGTTTGTAACAAATAGGTCATCCCCTACAAGCTGACATTTTTTACCAATCATATGAGTAAGAAGCTTCCATCCTTCCCAGTCGTCTTCAGCCATACCATCCTCAATAGAATCAATCGGATAACTATTTATTAGTGACTCCAGATACGCTGCCTGCTGTTTTGAATCAAGCTGATGAGCGCCGTTACCTTCAAATTTGGTATAGTCATAAATACCATCTTTATAAAATTCAGACGCGGCACAGTCTAATGCAATTGTAACTTGCTTACCAGGTATATATCCGGCATTCTTAATAGCTATAATTATAGAATCAAGCGCATCCTCCGTATTCTTAAATGTCGGAGCAAATCCGCCCTCATCACCAACAGCAGTACTCAGACCACGTGATTTAAGCACTTGCTTAAGAGAGTGAAATATCTCAGCACCCATACGCAGACCCTCTCTGTAAGAAGGTGCACCGATAGGTCTGATCATAAACTCCTGAAATGCAATAGGAGCATCTGAATGTGAACCGCCGTTTATAATGTTCATCATCGGCACGGGCATTATATTGGTGTTAGCTCCGCCTATATATCTGTAAAGAGGCAAACCGAGATAATCGGCTGCTGCTTTTGCACAGGCCAGAGATACGCCAAGTATAGCGTTAGCGCCAAGTTTTGATTTATTTTTAGTACCGTCAAGTTTAATAAGAAGGTCGTCAATAGAGTTCTGTAATGTGACAGCCATACCGTAAAGTGCAGGCGCAATCACTTCATTTACATTATGAACAGCCTTAGTCACTCCTCTACCAAGAAAACGCTCCGGGTCTTCGTCGCGTAACTCAATTGCTTCATTTGCTCCTGTAGATGCTCCTGATGGAACTGAAGCACGTCCGAATGCACCGGATGCTGTATGAACATCAACTTCAACAGTTGGGTTTCCTCGTGAATCAATGATTTCACGTGCTACAACTTTTACAATTTCCATAAATTCTTTATTTAAGATATGATGATTATCATAATGCATCGATACCAAACATTTACTTATCACTTTTTTGTAATAATCATCATATCCGGTACCGTTTTTAATCAATGTGAGAACAATCTATTATAAGTTAAACTGCTTAAATTTTAATAGTTTGCCACACTTTAGAATAAAAAACAATAATGTATTGAAAGTGTTCATTTTCACACTAACGTCTTTATGCAATATTTATTTATATTTGCGCATTAGTAGTGCAAAGCATAATTCTCACTAAGAATCACAGAATGGACAATTATATAGTATCAGCAAGGAAATACCGTCCCTCCACTTTTGAATCCGTTGTAGGACAGAAATCGCTTACTCAAACATTAAAAAATGCTATAGCGAACAATAAGCTCGCTCACGCTTATCTTTTCTGCGGACCGAGAGGTGTCGGAAAGACTTCGTGTGCCAGAATTTTTGCTAAGACTATAAACTGTCTAACTCCTACAGCTTCGGGTGACGCATGCAATAGTTGTGAGTCATGTACAGCGTTTAATGAACAGCGTTCGTATAATATCCACGAACTCGATGCTGCATCAAACAATAAGGTTGACGACATCAGATATCTTATCGAACAGGTGATGATACCACCTCAAATCGGAAGATATAAGGTATATATAATAGATGAGGTACATATGCTTTCGGCAGCGGCCTTTAATGCGTTCCTTAAAACACTTGAGGAGCCGCCTCATCATGCTATTTTTGTTCTTGCCACTACAGAGAAACACAAGATATTACCCACTATCCTTTCAAGATGTCAGACTTATGACTTCTCACGTATCACGGCACAAGACACCGTTGAACATCTCTTGTATGTAGCGAAATCTGAAAATATCAATGCCGAGCCGCAGGCTCTTGCCGTTATAGCACAAAAGGCAGATGGTGGTATGCGCGACGCACTATCAATATTTGATCAGGTAGCAAGTTTTACTGGTGGCAACATAACATACAAGGCTGTCATTGATAACCTTAATGTGCTTGATTATGAATTTTACTTCAACATTACTGATGCTTTTCTACAAAATAATGTGCAGAATGTGCTTCTGATCCTTGATGACATTATAAAACGAGGATTCGACCCGCAGCATTTTATAACCGGACTTACCGCGCATTTCCGTGATCTACTTGTAAGCAAAGATCCTGTCACGATATCTCTAATTGAGGGTGGGAAAGAGCTTGCTCAGAGATATCATTTACAGGCATCAGGCTGCGACAATCAATTTATATATAAAGCTCTTGAGATTAGTAATGAGTGCGACTACAAATACAGTCTCAGCAAGAACAAACGACTGCTGGTTGAGATTGCGCTTATAAGAATAAGCCAGATAACAGCACCTCAACCACCTCAAAATACACAGGGTGGAAATGAGGGAATGCAAAAAATCAGCAATCCACAACAGGCTGTTCACACTCAATCGCAAAATGCTTCTCAAGCATATGCCCAACAGCAGGCACATGCCGCGCCGGCTGCAGCGCAGCCACAACAGGCGCCGACAGCACAACCTGCAACAGAAAGAACTGTAGCTCATATAAATCCATCAGCGACAGCTCAACAGATACCTATGCCGCAAAATCAGCATACAGGTAAACAGGGAGCCAAACCGATAAAAAGCTTTTCAATAAAGAAACCTGCGGCTCAGACTCAATCTGAAGTGCAGAGTACAGAATCTAACATGCAGGAGATTGTTACACCTGTTGATAATATGCAGTTGAATAAGGCATGGAAAGAGTTTATTGAGACTATACCGACAGAAACTATTCTTGTACAGACAATGCATAGTTCACCACCCAAGCTGATTGAAGGATCGGGGGATTACAGATTTGAAGTAATTGTTGACAACATAGATCAAATAGAACGTATTAATGGGAAAGCCGGATATATTATCAACTTTCTTCGTAGCAAGCTAAGAAATACTAAGTTAAGCATGGTCCTTAAAGAGAGAACCAAGGCTGAGCAGAAGAAAGGATTAAGCGCCGTTGACAGACTTAAACTTATGCATGACGCTAATGAAGATCTTAAACGCTTTATGAATACTTTCGATTTGGAAATTGCATAAAGAAAAAATAAAAAGAGGCTATCTGACAATGAGGTGTTTAGATAGCCTTTTTTCATGTTATTACTCTTTCCAGCTGTATTCCCGGACGGTCAATCAAAAATATCCCAACTAAACCTTTATGTGCAACGGCTGTTGCCGATATCGGCAACGGCTGATTCCGACTTTGGAATCAACGGATTCCAAAGTCGGAATCAGCCGTTGCACAAACGAGCAACCGAAGATTCCTATATACTATTGGTTGGGAGATTTCTGAAAAAGGTCCGGGATATACTCCATCCATTTTTTTACACATAAAAAAAGCGTGCCTTATCTGACACGCTCTTCTTCGTTTTATATATTATCTTATCAACCTCTTTCAAGACTGTCCTTTGTAAAGCAAAGGGGCAGTAAATCCTTAATACTATGTACAAGATATACCTGGTCACGTCCGCAAAGAAGTATCTCAATTGGCTCACCACCGCGAAATTCGGTTTCCAATATCACCTGACGACACGCACCGCATGGAGCACAGCACTCTTCTACAAATTCGCCATTTGTTTTAGCTACTATTGCGAGTGTTTTGACCGGCACATCAGGAAATTTGCTATTTGCATAGAACAGGGTAACCCTTTCTGCACAAAGACCTGAAGGATAGGCCGCATTCTCCTGGTTTGACGCTGCAAATATCTCTCCGTTAGCAAGAAGCGCTGCCGCGCCAACAAAGAAATTTGAATATGGAGCATATGCATTTTCAGTCTCTTTCTTAGCCATATCCGTCAATTTACGCTGCTCTTCTGTCAGCTCATCATAGCTTAATACTCTTATATTGGTAGTGATACTAAGTTCCTTCATAATTATAGTTTTTTTTTATATATTCGTGGAGATTTGAGATAACCTAAGCTAACTAAATCACATCAAACATTTTATACAAATATAAAAAAAAACAACGTCAAAAATGATTATTAAACGATTCATCACACTTTTTATAGTTAGTATGCTTTCCGTATATATTTTGTTTGCTCAAAAAGTGCAGGCTAATGTGGATTACATATATAAATATTATAAGGAAGCTATAGCTCAACAAAAGAAATATCAGATCCCGGCAAGTATCACTCTTGCTCAGGGAATACTGGAATCGGGTTCAGGAAAGGGGCGCCTCGCTGTCAAGGCTAATAATCATTTCGGTATAAAATGCGCAGGATGGAAAGGTGGAAAAATTTATCATGACGATGATAGAAAAGGTGAATGTTTTAGAAAATACAACAGCCCGCTTGAGTCTTATGAAGATCATTCATTGTTTTTAGTAAACAGAGATCATTACTCTTTTTTATTTGACTTACGTGTGACCGACTATAAAGGCTGGGCCAAAGGTCTGAAGAAAGCCGGATATGCTACCGATCCTAAATACCCTACTAAGCTGATCAATATTATTGAGACATACGAGCTTCATAAATATGACAAGATGACGGTTTCATCATCTAACAGACCGGTAAAACAGGAAAATAAGAAGGTCTCGTCAGATAGCAATAGTTTTCCATCATGGTTTATTCCGCATCAGGTATATAAAGACAACGAGCTGTATTATATCATAGCGCGTGAGGGCGACAATTATGATCTTATTTCTAAAGAATTTACAATATCCTCTCGCAAACTACGTTCTTACAACGATGTCCCTAAGAACTATCCTATACAGAAAGGAGAAGTAATTTACCTTTGCAGAAAAAATACTAAAGTCAGCCGAAAAGCTGAAAGATGGCACACTGTGGAGGATGGAGAATCAATGCATACGATATCTCAGAAATATGGCATACGCATGAAATATTTGTACAGTATAAATAAAAAGCAATATTCATATATACCAAAAGCAGGAGACTCGATTAAATTAAGATAATAACACATATTCAATCGGTTGTGCAAATTTACACTCCTGTTTTTTTATGTTTAAAAATATGAAAACATAATTTTATGATTTAACTTTGCTACAATAATAAAAAAACACAATTACAATTTTTTAATTCTATGACTACCACAAACAAACCCTACGCTGTCGGTATTGATATCGGCGGAACTAATACAGTATTTGGAATTGTAGATACAAGAGGAACTGTTATAACAAGCAACTCTATAAAAACGGCAAAGTATCTTGAGATTAATGATTATGTTACCGCTCTAAGCACAGAGCTGCTTAAACTTATCGAAGAGGTTGGCGGTATAGATAAAATAAGAGGAATCGGTGTTGGCGCGCCAAACGGAAATTACTATAATGGAAATATTGAGCTTGCGCCTAATTTGCCATGGAAAGGTATTATACCTCTTGCTAAAATGATAAGCGAAAAAACAGGACTTCCTGTTAAACTTACAAATGACGCAAATGCGGCGGCTATCGGTGAAATGACTTATGGCGCAGCACGAGGGATGAAGAACTTTATTATGATAACACTTGGCACAGGTGTGGGCAGCGGTATTGTGATAAATGGACAGGTTGTATATGGATATGACGGATTTGCAGGAGAACTTGGTCATGTTATAGTTGAGCGTGATGGTCGTCTTTGCGGTTGTGGCCGTAAAGGTTGTCTTGAAACTTATGCATCTGCGACCGGCGTAGCCAGAAGCGCACGCGAATTCATTGAGACAAGAGAAGAGGACTCAACTCTACGCCAGATACCATTAAGCGATATTACATCTAAGGATGTATTTGAAGCTGCCGTAGGCGGAGATAAACTTGCACAAGAGATCTTTGAAT
>CAMTOT010000020.1 GCA_947074165.1 uncultured Bacteroidales bacterium | reverse complement strand
AATATAGCTATTCCTCCTAAAGCGGAATATGAAACAGGGTTCGCCAAATGGGTTGTCAATATCAGGCTTAAGTCCGGTTGAAATACAGTTAGATGGAGTTAAAATTATATCTGCAGAAGCAGCGAATAATGGTAATGGTAATAATCATGTAAATATTGTTGAAACTTCAGCTTTATATACATTTGTTAAGGAGGCTTTTGACTATTATCTCAATGTCATTCCATATGTATCCACAGATGGGAGAACCTATAGAATATCAGTATCTTACTCTTCCATGTTAGATAATATATTTGGGTCATTTTATATTGGGACTAATGCTAATACAGAAGACGTAAATTCAAAGATTAATATTACAACATTGAAAGATTACTCTATAGCTGATTATCCCGAGTTATATATGTATGGATATAATTCATATTCCCGAAAATATATATTATTAAGCAAATTTGTTCTAAAGTCGAGTGGGCGTGAGTATAATGTAGATTATAAAGATATATCAAGTAATACCGTATTGTCTTTTACAAAAATTCAAGTTCAGAATGGAAAATATTGCCAAAATTACTATACCGAAGAATCAGATGCCTCAGACATAGGTAAATGGAGAATGCCTAACCAGAAAGAATTGGCAGTATTGGTAATGTCACCAGACATTACTTTAAGTTCAAATCCGGCTACACCATCATCTACATATTTCTCTTATGGTAGTAGCACTGGTAGACCTGACAATTTTAGCTATGACGGAGTAATTCAGGTATGGGGTAAAGATTCCTATGTACTACGCTGTGTAAGAGACGCACAATAGTAGTAGAAACATTGGAGGCTAAAAATATAATATACTATATGAAAAGATTGAATTTTTTCTTTGTGCTTATTTTATCATTTATAATTAGTTCTTGCAAAGAGAATATATTTAATATAAATGAAGTAGAGGAAGGACTTCCCGCAAAAGTCAAAATATCTGTTACTGTTCCTAAGAATAATACGTTGGAAGTTACTAAGTCGGGAGATGTTGATTATGCGTTAACCAAACTTACATTATTCTTTTACAGATGGTATAACCCTTCTGGACTGCCGGAAGTTATAGATGTTGACTTAAGTAATATGTCACAAAGTAGTTATAATACTCAGACAGGTGAGGCTGTTTATAGCTTAAATTCTGAGTTTGCAACCACCAGTGGACACTATAATATATATGCTGTGGCAAACTGGGATAATAATTTATCTCCGGTAGATACGGATGCTTTATCAAAGTTAAAACAATCTGAATTTGAAAATGCGATATTTGAGAAAAATCATAATGATATTCAGTTTGTTGGCAACAGCGTTTTGATGACAGGAAAAGCAAAGCCTAATGATAATACTAATAGTTATGTTGTTATATCTGATGATGCCAGTATTATTACGCCTTTGAGTATATCATTGACAAGAGCATATTCTAAAATTCAGTTTAATATTACTGTAGATAAAAGCGAAGATGCAAATAGACAATTTGTACCGACATCTTATGGTGTATATAACGTACCTAAAAAAGCGGCTTTAATTAAAGGAGGGAGTCTAGGTGCATTAACATCCGATGATTATCATAATTACCCTGAAGTGAAGCTTTTAACTACTGATACATCATTCGGATTTGTTGTTCCAGAGAATCTGCAAGCAGCAAAAAAAGATATAGATAAAGATATAGATATAGATAAACAGAAACTTAAATGGAAGTTACGAGAGTCATATACGAATAATAATCCTGGGTCGTCATCTACTTTCACGGAGAGAACTTATACCCATGCACCTGATAATGGTACATATGTTGTAATTTCAGGTTTTTATACGGATTCTAAGTATATGGGAAATGTTGCGTATACAGTACACTTAGGAGACTTTTCAAAAGAAAATAAATATGATTTTAATAACTATAATGTTGATAGAAATTGTATTTATAAATACAACATAACAGTAAAAGGCATTAAGTCTATAATAACAGAAGCTGAGAATAATGGAAACTCTTCAGGGCAAGAAGGTACTATAACTGATGTTAGTCAAACTTTCTATGTGGATTGCCATTATGAAAGTGCGCTGCTGAATTTTAAATCTCAGCATACGGAATATGCAGTCATTATAAAAGATCCTTTTATTGAAAAGACATATGTTAAAAATGAAGTTTTAGATGTTAACGATGAAGACATAGTTAAATATTTTTCATGGATTAAATTTTATAATCATAGTGGTAAGAAAATAACCAAAGGAGACCTTGCCCCTTATCCAGGTGATGCAAGTAAAGATCTTATGAATATAAAGCAATTTGTGAAGCATATATTGAATTCTAATGATGCAGACCAGACATTTACCGTTTTTATAGATGAATATTATTATGAAAATAGGTCATGGCTTGAATTTGTAAATAAGGGAAACAGGATGATGACTATCGCTATCACATCAAAGCAAAGCTCTGATCAAAATAGCTCTTATCTGAAACCTTTGTTATCTTTTATACAAAGACCGATAGAAACGGTTTATGATAGAAAGGATATTGAAGGTTATATTCCTTTTGGTGTGGAGACGATAAATGAGACAGGGTTGCAATTATGGAAGAACAATCAATTGGGGAGTGCTCGCTCAGATACAGATGGAAATTTAAATACAAGAAATAATATAAATCAGGCTAATAATAAGTATTATTCAACATTTGTGAATATTGCAAAGAATGGTTGGAAAAAAGATACTGATGGTAATGATATCAGAGCTACAGGAAGTGAAATATTGAAAAGTGGAGGAGGTACTAAATCGTCAACTTATGGAACTGCCTATTATCAGTGTTTGACAAGGAATAGAGCTAGTAATGGTTCTACAATTCAAGATAAGGATATAAAATGGTATATTCCTGCATTAGATCAATATATGTATTTATGGTTAGGAGAAGATGCTCTTTCCAGTTTAGCTAAATTATTTCAATCAGATTGGTGGACTACAAATAGTTATGGTACAGAGATGCTTCTTTATACAAGCTCAAATAATGAATATAGGGAATTTTGGGGAGTTGAAGGATGTGCATTTGGATCATCAAAAAACAGAAGTCAGCATACTAAATGTGTTAGAAATCTAAAATCTAATAAAACAGCATCAGAAACAAAGCCAACTCCTGTTTATGAGTATGATAAAAAAACAATGACATTTACAATCTCTACTTTAAACACTTCTGCATTAAGAACTTCTTATATGACAGGTGAATATGTAAGTCATAACGAAAGAGAGAAAGCAAACACACTTCCTCTTAAATTTCAAGTTGCAAATAAAGATCTTACAAACAAAGGATCCATTTTATTTAATTCAAGTTTTGAACTTAATGAAATAAAAACAGGAGAATTATGTAAAAAAAATTATACACAGGATCCGGGTGGATTAGATAAAGGTCAATGGAGAATTCCTAATCAAAAAGAACTTGCTGTTATGGTAATTTGTGATGATTTGGAGATAAAAAAAGATAAACCTACAGCTTCCTCTACATTTTTTTCATTTGCATCAAAGGCAGGAGGGAATAGAAATGGTGTTTTTAATTATAATGGTGACATTACAATAAGTAATTCGGCAGCTATTTTTACACCAAGATATACCGTAAGATGTGTTCGTGATGTGAAATAATTATTCCAACCTAAATATACAGGCAATCGCAAATCTAAATTACAAGATTTGCGATTGTCTTTTTTTATCCCCTCCCCCTTTCCATCTACAAAATCCCCCCATTCGTCTCATTTATTATAATAATATACTCAAGCCCTCTACTTTTACCTGTATAAATCACGAAGTAACAAAACAACGGGTATGAGAAAAAAAATAATAACCGGTATATGTCTGCTTGCGCTATCATTAAATATATCACTCAAAGCGCAGACCGCAGACACATCGCAAGACTGGACACTTGACCAGTGTATCAGCTACGCGCTGCAAAATAACATACAAATACTAAAATCAGGTCTTAATATTGATGAAGCACAGATAGACCTGAAAGAATCGAAAGCACAGCTATTCCCATCACTAACCTTCAACACATCCCAAAATATATCTTTTGAGAAGAACGACAGTGAGACCGCGATATATGCCGGATCGTATAATCTTGATGCATCGATGACCATATATAACGGTGGTCGCAATTTAAAAACAATAAAACAGAATAATCTGCAGGTAGAAAACAGCAGATATAATTACTTATATACCGCAAACTCTATTGAGCTTTCAATAATCAAAGCCTATTATCAAATACTCTACGCAAAAGAATCAGTTAAAACCAATCAGGAAATAGTATCGACTTCACTAAAACAACTCGAACGATCAAAAGAGATGTTTAATGTTGGAGAGATTAGTAAAGTAGATCTTGCGCAGATGGAGAGTCAGTATAAAAGCGATATGTATCAGCTTGTATCCGCCCGTACTGCAGAGCAAGAGTCTTTGTTATCTCTTAAACAGTTGCTGGAACTAAATGTAGCAGCAGATTTTAATATCGCAGGGATTAAAGATGAAGAAGTACTAGCCGAAGTACCGGCTCAAAGTGATATTATCCAGACCGCACTCGCATCGCTCCCAGAGATGAAATCGGCTAATACCGAACTTAAGATAGCTCAGCTCTCAAAGCAGATAGCATCGGCCGAACGTATACCTACCGTTACGCTTCGTGGGTCGATTGGTACAGGACACAGCTCTATCGCCGATTACAACTGGGGTAAGCAGATGACTAACGGTCTTAATGAGAATATTGGTGTAACGGTAAGTGTGCCAATACTGAATAACCGCTCTACAAAATCAAAAAAAGAACGTGCAGATATATCAATTCTCAACTCTCAGCTAAATATCAACAGCACTATAAGAGATATATCAAATACAATAGCCTCTCTTCATCTTGACGCGGTGTCTGCACAGAGCCGTTATGAGGCGGCCCTTGCCAATGTGATATCATCTACCGAGAGCTACGATCTTGTGGAGGAGAAATATAATATCGGACTTCAGAGTCTTGTTGATCTGCTTGTTGAGAAAAATAATTATCTCAGCGCAAAGCAGGAGGAACTCCAGTCAAAATATACAGCATTGCTTGATCTGAGACTTATTGAGTTTTATATGAACAGAGAGTAAGCGCGAGAGATAATAAATTAATGTCGGAAAATAAAAAATACAACATAACAATGAAAAAGAAATTAATAATAGTAGCAGGTGTGGCGGCTGTCTGTTTGGCCGGCTTCTTTCTGTTCTCTTCAAAACCGGAGGCAAAACCGGTGACAGAGACAGCTACCGTAAAAAGGATTGATATGTCTAAGGAGGTAACAGCTACAGGTACAGTCGAACCTATTGTAAATGTAGAAGTTGGTACTCAGGTGTCGGGTATAATATCAAAGATATATGTGGATTATAATTCAGTGGTGAAGAAAGGAGATATTCTTGCCGAACTCGACCGCGTCACTCTTCAGTCGGAACTGACTTCTCAGCGCGCCACCATGCAGGCCGCTAAAGTGGAGTTTGAGTATCAACAGAAATCTTATAACCGCTCTAAAGAACTTCATGACAAGCGTATGATTAGTGATTCTGAATATGATCAGGCTTATTATAATTATGAAAAAGCGCGCAACAGTTATGAGAAGTCAAAATCCGATATGGTAAAATCTGAAACTAATCTCGGTTATGCTACTATTTTTTCACCTATTGACGGTGTGGTATTATCAAGAGCCGTTGATGAGGGACAGACTGTTGCCGCGAGCTTTAGTACTCCTACCTTGTTTACTATAGCCAATGACCTTACAAAGATGCAGGTAATAGCTGATGTCGATGAAGCGGATATAGGTCAGGTAGAAGATGGTCAGAGAGTTTTGTTTACGGTAGATGCTTTTCCGGATGATATGTTTGAAGGTGAGGTAACACAGATACGCCTTGAGGCTACGACTACGTCAAATGTGGTAACTTATGAAGTGGTAATTAACGCGCCGAATCCGGATCTTAAACTTAAACCGGGACTTACCGCTAATGTGACAATTAAGACTCTGGAGCGTAACGGTGTGCTTGCCGTACCATCAAAAGCACTTACTTATAAGGCTGAAAATAACGGTAAAGATAAAAAGGTGTGGGTCACTAAAAATGGTCAGTTACCGGAACAGAAAGTTGTCACAACAGGTTTTGATGACAGGATAAACGTAGAAATAACATCCGGACTTTCTGATGGAGAAACGGTTATAGTATCAGAAACATTTCCTGCTTCAAAAGGTGGCGCTAAAGCCGGCGGAGAGCAGAGTCCGTTTATGCAGGGACCTCCGGGAAGCAAAAAGAAATAATATTATGAGCAAAGAGATAATAAGAATAGATAATATACACCGCAATTTCGAGGTGGGCAATGAGACAGTGAAAGCTCTGTGGGGTGTGAGTTTTGCCATTAACGCAGGCGAATTTGTGACCATAATGGGTACCAGCGGCTCGGGTAAATCGACTCTGTTAAATTTGCTTGGATGTCTGGATACACCCACTTGCGGTGAATATTATCTTGATGACATTGCTACCAGCAGCATGTCGCGTGATGAACGGGCCGGGCTACGCAATCATAAAATAGGTTTTATCTTCCAGAATTATAATCTTTTGCCTAAAACTACTTCTGTTGAGAATGTAGAATTACCACTTATATATAATCCGCGTATACCTGCTGCCGAGCGTCGCCAGCGAGCTATCAGGGCGCTTGAGTCTGTTGGTCTTGGTGAGCGTTTGTATCATAAGTCCAATCAGATGTCGGGAGGTCAGCAGCAGCGAGTAGCTATTGCGCGGGCTCTTGTAAACGATCCTGTTATATTGCTTGCGGATGAGGCGACAGGTAATCTTGATACACGCACCTCTCTTGAAATTCTTTCTTTGTTTCAGGATTTGCACCGCGAGGGGCGAACTATTCTTTTCGTTACACATAATCCGGAGATGAGTGAGTTCAGCAGCCGCAATATTATGTTGCGAGACGGTCAGGTAATTGGCGATACCCGCAATGACAATATGAGGGATGCCCGAGAACTGCTTGCTCAACTTCCAAAAACGGAATAAAACTTATAAGGATGAATTTATTTAATCTTTTGAAAATAGCACTGAGAGCGCTGAACGCCAATAAGTTCAGAGGCTTTCTTACTATGCTCGGCATAATAATCGGTGTAGCGTCGGTTATCACAATGCTTGCCATCGGGCAAGGTTCAAAGCAAAGTATACGTTCGCAGATATCAGAGATGGGATCTAATATGCTAATGATACACCCCGGCAGTATGCGTATGGGAGGAGTAAGACAAGACGCATCATCTATGCAGAGTCTGAAGATGGCCGATTTCAACGCTATACGCGATAAAGGTCAGTATATATCGGCTATATCACCATCCGTATCGAGCAGCGGTCAGGCGGTATATGGCGCAAACAATGCACCCACTACGGTCTACGGCGTGAATGATGATTATATGGATATCCGTAAATATAAGGTTCAGGATGGATCAATGTTTACAGATTATGATATTAAGACCTATTCAAAGGTATGTGTAGTTGGTAAAACAGTTATCGACAATTTGTTTCCTAACGGAGAGGATCCTCTTGGCAAATATATTCGTTTTAAGAAGACCCCTTTTAAAATAATAGGGGTACTCGAATCTAAAGGATATAACTCTATGGGTATGGACCAGGATGATTTGATAATAGCGCCATACACGACAGTGCAAAAGCGAGTGCTCGCCATCAATTATCTGCAAGGTATTTATGCCTCGGCAGTAAGTGAAGAGCAGTCTCAACAGGCTGTAGAAGAGATAGAAAATATACTGAGGTTTAATCATAATATTAAAGATGGCGCTGACAATGATTTTGAGGTTCGTTCTCAGGAGGAGTTAAGCTCAATGCTTACCTCCACTACAGATTTGATGACAGTGCTACTTTCATGTATAGCCGGTATTTCTCTTCTTGTAGGCGGTATTGGCATTATGAATATAATGTATGTCTCAGTGACAGAGCGCACCCGCGAAATAGGTCTTCGTATGTCTATCGGGGCAAAAGGTAAAGATATTCTTATGCAATTTCTTATAGAAGCAGTAATACTGAGTTTCGCGGGAGGCATAATAGGCGTAGTAGTTGGTGTTTTCGCTACTTATATGGTCAGGGTAGTAGCAGGATGGCCTATACTCATTCAGGTATGGTCTGTATTTCTTTCATTTGCCGTATGTTCGGTGACAGGTATATTCTTCGGGTGGTATCCGGCAAAGAAAGCAGCGGGTCTTGACCCTATTGAAGCTATAAGATATGAATAATACAGAATATAAGTAATGAATAATTTCCGAAAATAGTATTTTAATTAATATCTTCGGTAAGTGACACATGGACTCAATATTATATAACTTCGATACACATCCAGATATAATGAACGCAATAAAAACACCGGGAAAGAAAATATCCATATTAATACATATAGCGGTATGGGTAATGATATTTGTATCGCCTTTGTTTTTTATGCCTTCCGACGCAGATAGCAACTGGCTGAGATTCTATACCAGTTTCTCTATGTTTCAGTTCTTTGTAATGATTGTATTCTATCTTAATTATTTTTATCTGGTCAATCATTTTCTGTTCAGGAAGCAGACCCGTAATTTTCTTTTATGCAATCTGGGAATAATAATTGCCTTTCTTCTGTTGTATTATCTACTTGACGATATATTTATAAAAAGGCCTATTGATGATAGACCGGAGGTACGTTTCGGATGGGCACTGCGCATGTCGCGAGACATCATTATGTATTCACTGACGGCAGCTCTTTCAGTTGCGATAAAAATGACAATAAGATGGTATAAAACCGAGTCAGAACGTAGTGAATTAGAGAAAAACAGGGCTGAGGCGGAACTTAAGAATCTTAAAAGCCAGCTTAATCCGCATTTTCTGTTCAACACACTTAATAATATATATTCTTTGATTGCTATTAATCAGGAAGATGCACAGGAAGCTGTGCATCAGTTAAGCAAGCTGTTGAGATATGTGTTGTATGATAATAATCAGGCAGAAGTTTCGGTCAGACTGGAGATAGATTTCATGCGCAACTATCTTAAACTGATAAGGCTAAGATTTCCCTCAAGAGTAGATATCCGGTTTGATGTAAAAGGTGAAAATAGTGAACTGCAAATTGCGCCACTTATGTTTATAACTCTTATAGAGAACGCGTTCAAGCATGGAATAAGCAATACAGGAGCTTCATTTGTGCATATATCTCTTGATATGACCAATCCGGCGATACTTTTATTTACGGTCGATAACAGCTATTATCCGAAAGATGATACAGACCGAAGTGGCTCCGGTATAGGTCTTGAGAATCTTAAAAAGCGTCTTGAGCTTTTATATCACAAAAGATATGTTTTTGTCAACGAACGGATAGGAGATACTTATCACGTAAGTCTCAAAATTGAATATTAAATTATGGATGATAGATTAAAATGTATAGTGGTTGATGACGAACCTCTCGCAATGGAACTTATCGCTTCTTATGTTAGAAAGATTCCTTTTCTTGAACTCATCGGAGCTTTTGATAATTCACTTGAAGCAATTGCCGCCATAAAAGAGAGTGCTCCGGATTTACTTTTTCTTGATATACAGATGCCTGAACTTAACGGACTTGAGTTGGCACGTCTCATAGGGGAAAATGATACGCAGGTTATATTTGTTACGGCATTTCAACAATACGCGATAGAAGGGTTTCGTGTCAATGCGGTAGATTATCTTCTTAAGCCGGTTAGTTTCGCTGAATTTATGAGTGCCGCGCAGAAAGCAAAAAAACAGTTTGATTTGATTCGCAAAGCAAAGCTGTCTGATGCGGCGCCGTCAGATTCAGTACAGTCGGGTAAATCCTTTTTTGTGAAAACAGAATATAAACTTGTGCAGATCGCTTTTGAGGATATTCTTTATATAGAGGGTCTTAAGGATTATGTAAAAATATATGTACAGGGAGAGCAACATCCAATAGTGTCGCGTATGAGTATGAAATCAATTGAAGATATACTACCTGCTAATGATTTCATACGTGTTCATCGCTCGTTTATAGTCAGAAAAGATAAAATAAAGATTATAGAAAGAGGGCGTATAGTATTTGGTAAAGAGTATATACCCGTGTCAGATTCATATAAAGAGCAGTTTGCACGGTTTTTAAATAGTAATGAGGCTGTCTGACAATAAAATGTTCAGACAGCTTTTTTTGTTATCTTTTCAATCTTACCTAAAGCCGGAAGAACGGACTTCTTAAGGCATCAAAAAATCAGATTCTTCCTTTAATAATTCTCTGCCATGTACATGGCAGAATCGTGCCACGCTCATGTCACACCTCTGTCATGTACGTGTCAGCCTTGTGCCATGCACGTGGCAAAGAACTATTAAAGGGGGAATTTGATTTTTTGGAACTGTCAAAAATATCTTCTTATCCATATTTAGTTATGCCTGCTCATAAAATACATATTGTTATGCAACCACAAAAAAAGAGCGTGACTTGTCAGACACGCTCTTACCCATATCGGCAACCCATGGTTGCAAATTAATATTATTTTAGTCTGAAATTAACAGGCAGGGTATATTTTACCCTTACTGCTTCACCCCTTTGTCTGCCAGGTTCCCATTTCGGCATTTTTGATATAATCTCTAAAGCGGCTTCATCAAGTTCTGTTGTCACACCTCTTATAATATTCGGTTCTACAACAGAGCCGTCTTTTTCAATAATGAAAGAACATATTACTCTACCTTGTATAGAATCCTCCATAGCTTTTCTCGGATATTTCAGGTTTGAGGTTAAGAAGTTCATCAATTCTTTTTCTCCTCCGGGAAATTTTGGCATATCTTCAACAACTGTAAATGTATCATCTATAGCTGTTTTTAAAGATGTCGGACTTTGTTTTTTGACAGTTAATAAGTCATCATTAGTATTTTCGCTGCACGCAATGATTAAAAATGCGGTTAATGGCAGAATAAGAAGATAACGCAGAATTGATTTTCGGTTTGATTTTTCGATATTCATAATCTTAATTCGTTTTTTTAATTGTGAAACATTATAATGGTTTACAAGCTTGTTCTTATTGTCTATATATCCGAGTCTTAATAAATTGTACTGATACTGTGTTGGTTCGGATACGCTACTGATCACCGACTCATCTGCAAGATGTTCGAGGTTAATGCGTATTTCTCTTTTTATAAGCCATATAAAAGGATTAAACCAAAAAATAACACAGAATAATTCGGATATGATTACGTCGAGAGTATGAAGTTGATTTTTATGTGTGTTCTCATGTGTAATTATTTCATGCAGTTGCTTTTCATCATAGATAGCGGGATTTATAAACACCATATTGAAAAAAGAGAATGGTCCGGTTTGTTTTTTCGGTATCAATATTCTTGTGTTTAAAACCTCCTTTATTGCAGCACCGCGTTTGATATAGACTATAGATGCTATTCCCGCAAAGAATCTTAACATTAATGCAATAGACACAACAAGATATATAATAGCAATTAAACTGACGTTTCTGTTGCTTATTGTGTCCGGATTATCAATTAATAGCTCCGGTAGAACTATTGCAAAATCATTTACAAGATTTTGATTTAGAACTGTTCCGGGAAACTGGATATTTATAAATGAAAATGACGCGGAGAAAGCAAGCATGAACATCAGTACAAATCTTCTTATTTTGAAAAAAGTATTGTTATTCGTGATAAGTTTATAAGCCGCGTAAAGCAATGCGGTAGCTACAAACAACTTTAACTGATATGCATATATATCTGGCATAGCTATTAGATTCTTGATTATTTTGTTTTCTTATTTTTTATCAGAGATATTATCTCATCGAGATCCTTCTCAGAGAGGTTTTCTTCGTTAGCGAAGAATGTCACCATATCTTTGTATGAGTTGGAAAAGTAGTTTTTTACAATCTTGCTTATAGATTGTCTCTTATAGTCTTCCTCTTTTATAGCGGGAGTAAAGTATTTTGTGTTTCCGTGCATATCGGCATTTAGATATCCCTTCTTTTCAAGATTCTTTACTATGGATGCTACTGTTGTGTACGGCGGGTGAGGTTCTTTCATAAGCGATATAAATTCACGAATTAATCCCCCTCCTGTCTTCCATACTATGTTCATCACTTCTTCTTCGGTATTTGTTAGTTTTTCCATGTCTGTATAACTGTTACATTACAAAGCTACTAACTTTTCGTAGATAGCTACGATGTTTTCGTAGTTAATTGTAGTTTATATGTTGATAAACATTAAACAAACAAAATATATAAGGTATGTGTAAAAGAGTGTACGGATCGGGTAAAATGTATAATTAAGTGTAATTAATAATATCGACACCATCAGATATTATTTTTACTACATGAAATAATAAAAATTACCCTTAAATAGATTTTACGTTAATTATTTTTGTATGAAATAAAAAATCTATTTATGAAGAAAAACATAATTCTGTTCATTGTTACATTATGCACATATGGTGTATTTGCGCAAGATAACAATATGAAGCTTTGGTATGAAAAACCGGCTGAGATTTGGGTGGAATCGCTGCCTTTAGGTAATGGTCGTTTAGGCGCGATGGTATATGGTAACCCGGTCAATGAAGAGTTACAATTAAATGAAGAGACAGTATGGGGTGGCTCACCTCATAATAATACAAACAATAACGCAAAAGACGCATTAGAAAATATCCGTCAGCTTATTTTTGAAGGACGTAATGCTGAGGCTCAAAAGATGTGCGGACCTGCTATCTGTTCGCCTGCCCCTAATGGGATGCCATATCAGACAGTGGGATCAATACATTTTGATTTTGAGGGTGTGAATGATTATACAAATTACTATCGTGATTTGGATATTTCGAAAGCTGTGGCTAAAACTACGTTTTCGGCAGATGGAGTGAATTATACCAGGGAAGTTTTTGCCTCATTTACCGATCAGCTGATTATTATGAGACTTACGGCTGATAGGAAAAACAAGATATCATTTACTGCAAAATATACAAGTCCGTATCCTGACGCTGTGAGATCTGTAGATGGTAATATGCTGCAACTTGATGCTAAAGCGGATGATCATGAGACTATAGATGGTAAAGTGAGATTTACATCGCTTGCAAAATTTGATCATAGCGGTGGAAAGTTAAAAGTACTTTCTGATAGTACCATAAGTGTGACCAACGCAAACAGCGTGACGGTTTATGTATCTGTCGGCACTAACTTTGTGAATTATAAAGATGTATCCGGCGACTCAAAGAAGAAGGCGCTTGAGTATATGAGAAATTCCGGCAAGAAGTCATATAATAAAGCTATTGCTTCTCATGTTGACTTTTATAAAAAATATTTTGACAGAGTATCTCTTAATCTCGGAACTAATGACCAGGCTAAGAAAACTACAGATGTTCGTGTAAATGAGTTTGCTTCAACTTTTGATCCCCAGATGTCGGCTCTGTATTTTCAGTTCGGACGTTATCTTCTTATATCTTGTTCGCAACCGGGAGGTCAGGCTGCTAATCTACAGGGAATATGGAATTATAAGCGACGTGCGCCGTGGGACGGTAAATATACTACGGACATAAATGTAGAGATGAATTATTGGCCGGCAGAAGTGACTAATCTTGAGGAGTTGCATGAACCGTTCTTATCGCTTGTCAGGGATGTATCAGAGACAGGTAAAGAGAGCGCGGCTATGTACGGGTGTAAAGGTTGGACCCTTCATCATAACACGGATATCTGGAGAAGTACAGGAGCCGTTGACGGCGAGAAATGGGGAATCTGGCCCACTTGCAATGCTTGGTTCAGCCAGCATCTTTGGGATAAATATCTATTCTCGGGAGATAATGAATATCTTCAGTCTGTTTATCCTATAATGAAGGATGCTTGTCGGTTTTATCTTGATTTCCTTGTGAAGGAACCTGATAACGGATGGCTTGTTGTAGCTCCGTCATATTCGCCGGAGAATGCTCCAAATGTGAATGGAAAAAGAGAGTTTGTAGTTGTGGCCGGTACTACGATGGATAATCAGATGGTGTTTGATCTGTTCTCAAATACTATCGCGGCATCCGGTATATTAAATGAAAACAAGGAGTTTCAAGATTCTCTTGTATGCGTGCTTAAGCAGCTTGCACCAATGCAGGTTGGTCAGCACGGACAACTTCAGGAATGGATGCAGGACTGGGACAATCCGAAAGACCGTCACAGACATGTGTCACACTTGTGGGGTCTATATCCCGGTTATCAGATAAATAAGTTTGAAAGCCCTGTGCTGTTTAACGCTGCTAAGAAATCATTAGAGTTTCGCGGAGATCCATCTACCGGTTGGTCTATGGGCTGGAAGGTGTGTCTATGGGCAAGATTACTTGACGGAGATCATGCTTATAAATTAATAACGGATCAGATAAAACCAACAATAGAAGAAAAAGGTCAAAACGGAGGAACATATCCCAATCTGTTTGACGCGCACCCGCCATTCCAGATTGACGGTAATTTCGGATGTACGGCAGGTATAGCGGAGATGCTTGTACAGAGTCATACCGGAGCTGTACATTTGCTACCGGCTCTACCTGGTGTTTGGTCTTACGGAGAAGTAAAGGGGTTGAGATGCAGAGGCGGATTTGTGATAGAGGATATGGAATGGGAAAACGGTAAACTAAAAAAAGCTGTCATCAAATCTACAGCCGGAGGTGTGTTAAGAGTGCGTTCTGAAGTGCCGCTTTCTATTAACGGACAGAAGGCGAATAGTGCGAAAGGAGAAGTTGATAATATATTGTTAAAGACTCAGAAAATACGAAAACCTCTTATATCTCCTAAAGCGGCAATCTCTGTAAATAATGATGATAATGATTATCTTTACGACGTGGATACAGAGAAAGGTAAAGTATACACATTTATTAATAATTAATTGAACTACTATAAATAGAATGAAAAAGATCGTATTGTCGGTTCTTATGGTGTTTGCGGTTATATCGTCTCACGCCGGTGAAAAGAACTATAAAAGAATGACGGATTCAGAAATGAAAAGGTGTCCGGAAGCATGGATGCTTGATTTCTCAAAACAACCTAAATGGAACTATTGTCACGGACTTGTTATGCAGTCTGTGCTTCAGACCTGGGATAAAACCGGAGATGATAAGTATTATAATTATGTATATGAGTTTGCCGATATGATGGTAGGTCAGGACGGAAGCATAAAAGGATATAAACCATTTGATTATAATATTGACAGAGTAAACACCGGGAATATTCTTTTTCCGTTGTTGGCAAAAACCGGCGAAGAAAGATTTAGAAAAGCTGTAGAGCTTCAGAGAGGACAGATGAAAACACACCCTCGTACATCTGCGGGAAGTTTTTGGCACAAGAAAGTGTATCCGCATCAGGTTTGGCTTGACGGTTTGTATATGGCTTGTCCTTTCCTTGCCAAAAGCGCGGTATTGCTTGACGAGCCTGAGATATATGATGATCTTGCTCTTCAGATCATTGATTGCCATAAGTTTTTATTTGTTGAAGAAACCGGTTTGTATAAACATGGTTATGATGAGAGCCGCAAACAGAAATGGGCTGATAAAGAGACCGGCCTTTCTCCTAACTACTGGTCGAGAAGCATAGGCTGGTATATGATGGCTATTGTTGATGTGCTTGATTATATGCCAGAGAATCATCCTCAGCGAGCTGAAGTGATAGACATTCTTAGAAATCTTTCCGCATCCCTTATAAAATATCAGGATGCAAAAACCGGTATGTGGTATCAGGTGACGGATAAAGGGGGCCAAGATGGGAATTATCTAGAGTCTACCGGCTCAATTATGTATATTTACTCTTGGATAAAAGGAGCACAAAAGGGTTATCTTGATAAGTCTTATCTAAAAAGAGGCAAAAAGGCTTATGGTCAGTTTGTAAAACAATTTGTAAAAGAGGAAAAAGACGGTACGCTTTCTATAACAAGTTGCTGCGCGGTAGCCGGACTTGGAGGCGAGAAGTTTTATCGTGATGGTACTTATGAATATTATATATCAGAACCGGTGAGAGATAATGATCCAAAATCTGTAGGTCCGTTTATAATGACAAGCATACTACTTGATAAATAAGATTCTTATATCCCATATAAATAAATATTGAATAGCAGTGGAGTCCCCGTATCGGGTATTCCACTGCTATTTTTTTGTATCAGAATCTTTTTCGAGATCGGAAGAGCACACGTCTGAACTCCAGTCACCGCTCATTATCTC
>CAMTOT010000019.1 GCA_947074165.1 uncultured Bacteroidales bacterium | reverse complement strand
CGAGATAATGAGCGGTGACTGGAGTTCAGACGTGTGCTCTTCCGATCTTGATCCGAGTCCAATCTCATTCTGTATGCCGATATCATCAGATATTACAAAACTGACACCTCAGGGCTGGAGCCCGGCATATCCCGGATTCGCTTTTAAATACAATAACAGCTCATTGTTCTTTATGGCAGTCGGTAATAGAAACTATACAAACGGTGCCCTTCAGTATACCGGAATTGACGGATACAACTGGACTAAAGATATCGTTCTTGACAACGGAGCTTACAGTTCAAATGCAGTTCAGGTAAGTATAGCCGGCGAAAGTATCTCAAAGTTCAATACAGGTTACGCTTTCTCTGTCATGCCTGTTTTGAAGGAGGCTTTTCAAAAATAAAATTTCAGATATATTAATCTTACTATATCAGTAAAAAAAATCAGCATCATTGAACAGCTGTTTTGTATACATATACTTAATACAAAATAACTGTTCAATGATGCTGATTGTCGTCAATTACGTTCAGATTCAGATATATAAATAGTTACAGGATTTAATTCCGTGGCACTTTTACCTACCATTATGTCAAACTCCCCCGGTTCGGATATAAAGTCAAGGTCCTTATTATAAAAATAGAAATCTTCTTTCTGTAAAATAAACCTTACTGTTTTTTCCTCACATGGAAGAAGCTCTACTTGTTGGAATCCCTTAAATTCCTTTATTGGCCGGGTAACAGATGCCACTTTATCTCGTATATACAACTGTACTGTTTCTTTCCCTTTATAGATACCTGTATTCTTCACAGTAACCTCTATTTCAACAGGCTTATCAAAAGAATGATTATTTCCAATCACACGCGGCTCTGATATTTCAAACTCAGTATAGCTTTTTCCGAATCCGAAACAGTATGCTGGTTCAAAATCAACATCAAGATAACGACAAGAGTACGAAGAATATTTAGACTCAGGACGTCCTGTACTTTTATAATTATAATATATTGGAATTTGTCCTATATGACGGGGAAATGTCATTGGAAGTTTTCCTGATGGGTTATAATCACCTGATATAACGTCGGCCATTGCATTGCCGGCTTCTGTGCCCAACCACCATGTAAGTAGAATTGCGTCTGATGCACCAGTCAGTTCATTAAATATCATCGGTCTGCCCCCCATAATAACTGTAACCAGCCTTTTAGAATAAGGTTTCAAATCGTTGACAAGTTGCTGCTGATTAGCATTTATATTAATATCTGCAAGCGACTTTGCCTCTCCACTTTCATTGGCACGCTCTCCGACAGCAAGTATAACAACATCTGCAGCCAACGCTATTTTACGAGCCTGAGCTGAAGATGTTAATTGATTTGTATTTAAGTCATATCCTTCTACATAATCAATCTTTGCATCTGGATATCTGTTCTTTAAACCTTGTAACAGTGTAACTGCTTCCTCCGCAATTCCCTCTGATGCCCAAAAGCCAAGCATATCTTGCTTAGAATCAGCCAGTGCCCCAATAACCGCTATTCGTTTTACATCATCCTTAAGTGGCAATGCTTTATTTTCATTGCGAAGTAAAACGATAGATTTCTTGCCTGATTCACGAGCCAGATATCGTAAAGGTTGAGATAAAACAGTTTCTTTCTCATTCTCTTCATTACAATATTTATACGGATCATCAAAAAGCCCAAGTTGAAACTTCTTCAACAAAATACGACGTACGGCATCATCAACATATGTTATAGGCACTTCACCCGACTCTACCAGTTCCCTCAAATGACTTACATAAGCTCTTGACTCCATATCCATATCAGAACCGGCGATAATAGCCTGATTAGCCGATTCTTTGAGATCCGCTGCATAACCATGATCTACCATCTCCCTTATTGAACCCCAGTCAGAAACCGTAAATCCGTTAAAGTCCCACATTCCTTTGAGCATATCCCTCTGTATACCGGTATGTGCGGTAGCCGGTATTCCGTTTATATCATTAAAAGAGTTCATAAATGTAGCAACACCAGCCTGTGCTGCCGCTTTAAAAGGAGGTAAATATACTTCGTGCAGAGTCATATCTGATATATCGACAGTATTATAATCCTTGCCTGCAATACATGCTCCATATGCTGCAAAATGCTTTGCACAAGCAAGTATAGTATTACTATCTGCAAGATCATTTCCCTGAAATCCCTTAATACGTGCTATACCCACCTTAGTACCGTACCAGGTATCTTCACCTGCCCCCTCCATAACTCGTCCCCAGCGCGCATCCCGCGTAATATCAACCATAGGTGCAAATGTCCAGTGTATCCCCTCAGACGACGCTTCAATAGCTGCGCCTCGTGCGGTACGCTCCATTAAATCAAGGTCAAAACTGGCTGCCTCGCCAAGAGGGATTGGGTATACTGTACGATAACCATGTATTACATCCTGTCCGAAAAGCAGCGGAATACCTAATCTCGACTGCAGAGCAAACGACTGAATTTCTCGGGTCGTTGCCGCACCTATCACATTAAGCATAGAGCCTACTCTACCTGATTTAATCTGCTCATGTTTAGTATTATCAATTACCTCCGGACCTGTAGCCTGAGCATTACCGGTATATTGATTAAGCTGTCCAATCTTCTCCTCAAGTGTCATAAGCTTTAAGACTGAATCAACTTTATTAGCATACTTACTATCTACGTTGCAGAGTTTAAGATTCTTATCTTGTTGACCGGTACACGCAGTACCTATCAGCAAAAAAGATATAATATTAATTATCGGCTTCATATATTATCTTAGTTCAAATGTTACTTTAGTCTTTATATCAGTAGATGATGAACCGACAAGCGCTTCAAAGATACCTGCCTCCGCTATCCATTGCGACCTTTTGTCATCATAGAAAGAGAGAGCATCTTTATCAATCTTTATCTTTACATTCTTAGTTTCACCTTTCTCAAGGAAAACTTTGCAAAAACCTTTAAGCTCTTTTTCAGGTCTTGCCAAAGAAGATTTTTTATCTGAGATATATAACTGCACAACCTCAGCTCCTGCTCTCTCTCCGGTATTTGTGACATCAACACTGAAAGTTAATGTATCATCTGTTCCAATATATTTTTTATCGGCCGTAACTTTACCATACTTAAATGTCGTATAACTTAATCCGTGTCCAAAAGAGAACAAAGGTTTTACTTTGTGCTTATCTGCCCAACGGTAGCCGACAAAGATCCCTTCACTATATTCCAAATCAAGGAATTTCGAATTATCTCTCTTTACTCCCGGATAAGCGCATAGCTTATGTGCGGCGTAATGATCAAGTTCAGACATAAAACTCATCGGCAGTTTTCCGGACGGGTTTACATCACCACACAAAACTGAGGCAATAGCACTACCTGATTCAGAGCCAAGATACCATGCCTGAACAACTGCAGGTACATCTTTTATCCATGGCATTGCAACTGCGTTACCTGATATATTCACATACACAAGATTCTTATTTACAGCTGCAAGGGACGTAATAAGCCTATCCTGGGCATAAGGTAACGCAAGTGACTCTCGATCTGAATCCTCACAATCCTGATTCGCACTTTTATTAAGCCCGCCAAAGACTATTACATAATCGGCACTCTTTGCAATCTCTACAGCCTCTTCTATCAGTTCTTCGGTCGAACGGTTGTCCGTAAGATCCTGACCGGATACAACTCCATTATATTCACCTGATGCGTCTCCTACATACCCTCTTGCATATACTACATCCGCTATTCCGCTAAGACGACTTCTTAATCCATCCAAGGGAGATAATTCTCTTTGAACCTTAAGAGAAGAGCTTCCCCCACCTACAGTCATCATTTTAACAGCATTTTCTCCTATTACAGCTATCTTAATTGGCTTGTCAATCTTAATAGGTAATATGTTATTTGTATTTTGTAATAATACAATACCGGCTTCTCCTATTTTGCGCGCAATATCATAATGTTCTCTGGTTAGCATTGCCCCGAAAGGTCTGTTTCTATCCATTGTAGTTCTAAATGCAAGTCGTAGAATACGTCGTACTTTATCGTCAAGCTCTTTTGTACCGTATTTACCCTCCTCTATTAATTTAAAATAAGGCTGAGCCATATAATAATTATCATAAGCATTACTCGCTCCATTTGAAAGTCCGTTGGTCCAGCTTCCAAACTCCATATCCAAACCGTTGGTAATAGACTGTTCCGTATCATG
Organism: uncultured Bacteroidales bacterium; assembly: GCA_947074165.1. Taxonomy (GTDB): domain Bacteria; phylum Bacteroidota; class Bacteroidia; order Bacteroidales; family JAUNSR01; genus JAUNSR01. Next base: position 12,266 of record CAMTOT010000019.1, on the reverse strand, counting down.
TGTGCCGCCCCAGTCTGATACTACCACACCGTCAAATCCCCAGTCTCCCTTTAATATATCATTAAGAAGATATTCGTTATGACAGCCCTGCTGATCTTTATATAAATTGTAAGACCCCATTATACTCCAGGCATTTCCTTCCTGTACTGCAGCTTTAAACGCCGGCAGATATATCTCATGAAGAGTACGGTCATCAACTATTACATTAGTCGTATGTCTGTTTACCTCATGATTATTTAATGCGTAATGCTTTACACATGCGGCTACTCCGTTTTGCTGTACACCATGAATATAAGGCACAACCATTTGTGCCGCCAGATAAGGGTCTTCTCCCATGTACTCGAAATTACGACCATTTAAAGGCGTACGATATATATTTACTCCGGGCCCCAAAAGAACACTCTTATTGCGATATCTTGCCTCAGCCCCTATTGCCTTACCATATAGCATAGATACCGACGGATCCCACGATGCCGCCAGGCAGGTAAGAGCAGGAAAAGCTACGCAAGAGTCGTTTGTCCAACCGGCCTGATCCCACTCATCCCACTTCACTTCCGGACGGATACCGTGAGGTCCGTCGGTCATCCAGAACTCTGGAATACCCAGACTCGCTACTCCCGGAGAGCAAAACTTAGACTGAGCATGAGTAACAGCTATTTTTTCCTTAAGATTCATTCTTGATAATGCGTCTTCTATTCTTTCTTCTATAGGTTTACTGTCGTCGAGATAAACCGGCAATTCCCTCGCTTGTAAGGCGATTAAAGCCCCTGTCATAAACATTCCCGATACAAACAATCTTTTGATACTCATTTTATGCATATTTTAGTTATTATTAGAATAGTGTATTTTTATCTCCATAAATATGATTTCACGGTATGTGCTTCTACATTTATAGTAAATAAGTTAGTATGTGATGACACTGATATATCTTTTATTTCATCTGAAGCATTCATAACTATCAGAGCAATAGAGCCGTCTGGATTTTCAAAAGCAGAATAATTAATTCCGTCGGTCATATAGGCTAATGCACTATCACTTCCTGCTTTATTTAGTTTAGAATCAATTCTTATCGCTCCTGGCTTTATGTAGGCTGAGAGATGAGCAATAATAAAATAGTGTGAGTTTTTATTTATTTCCGAGAAAGTATCAATGTCAATATCTACGGCACCGTAACATGTTTGGCATCCACCATCTCTGTTAGGACCTCTATCTGTGTCAAGCATAAGATTCCATACAATTACTCCCTTGCAATAATTGTTTACCGTGCTCAACGCAACCTGATCCATATCATCAATAAGTCTTACCGAAAGATTACGTCCGTCGTTCCATGTACCTATAGATGTTTCTGTGAATATCAGCTCCTTGTCTGAAGCTCCGGCATTTATATTTAGTAGTTCTGACGGTACGCCTCCGTAATTGTGAAACGCGGCACCGTCAAGAAATACAGATGCTTCCGTATCATGGTAGATATTAAGAGGATACTCACTCTGATCAATCATATCATCGTAGTTGTAGTTATGATCGAAAGCATATATTTTAATCTCAGGGTACTTTGTTTTAAGAACTGGTCCGAGAGAAGATTTAATAAAATCGCATTGCTCTTGCCACCCCATAAACATAGATGCGGAGTTACCTCTGTTTAGCGGCTCATTTTGTGGCGTGACGGCATATATATCTATTCCGTGTTGTTTCATTGCGTCAATCCATAGAGAGAAGTAAATCGCATAGTCCTGATAAAAAATAGGATTAAGATGTCCGCTCGTCCATGAAGGGAAAGGCTCTAGTGATTGCAAATCCTTTACCTTCATCCACTGCGGCGCGGTCCATGGGGATCCCAATATTTTTATGGCAGGATTGACAGATAGAATCTCTTTTAGTACAGGGATTATATATCTGATCTCTTCCTCTTGTAATGAAAAGTTCTCAATACCGGGAGTATCGCAACATGTGTATTCGCTCAGAGAGAAATCAGAGCATCCAATAGATATCCTGATATAACTGAATCCGTATCCTGACCCCGAGTCGAATGTTTCTTTGATAAATGCATTTCTGTTCGCTTCAGACATCTGCATCAGATTAAAGCATGTAGAGCCGGTTATTGCAGCTCCGAAACCATCCATCGTCTGATATTTGACTGAAGAATCGATAGTAAGATTATACTCGCTAAGATTTGAGTTGTTGTTATGCATTTTCTCTGTACTACGAATTAGTTCCATCGAGCGGTCAGCCCTTGTAGTGAGCACTTTGAGAGTATCTTTTACGGCAATATTATTATTGTCGACAGTATTACATGATGAAAAAAACAGAGTAGAGATTATTGATATTAGAATTGTGTATCTCATTATTACAGTGTATTAAAATACCGGCTGCCTCTGCCTTCGAGAGACAGCCGGTCATATAACCTTAGAACTAAAACTATTATTTCAAAATAACTTTCGTATTTGCGCCATCAGCAACAACGATATATATACCCTTATCTAATTGTGAGGATATACATTTGCCATTTACTGCCTTAACTGTTTCGATCAGCGTGCCTGCGACATTATAAACTGATAAACTGCTATTTAATCCTGCCGCCACAATACGAGAACCCGAAACGAGCAGACGAATCTGATTCCCGGAAACTCCGGTAAGTCCCGCGCCGGTTACTTTTACATAATCCGGATATGACACTGTATTTGATAATGATCCCTTATATGCAGTAAGAGAAACTGTGAATGAACCACCTTTTGTGTAAATATGTATAGGATGTTCTTCTGTTGAAGTTGAGCCGTCACCAAAGTCCCAAAGATAAGAGTCAGCATTTTCTGACATATTAAAGAACTCAACTTCCAACGGAGCATTTCCCTCTTCATCTGAAAGAATAATAAACTCAGCTACAGGTTTCGCTACAGGGATAGAGCCTTTAAGTGAAAGATCATCAAGAAGAACATCAAATTTGTACTCTACATTTTCCCAGTCTGTATTACCGACTTTTATAATCAGATAATATTGTCCTGATTTTTCCGGCTGAAACTCACATACATCACCTTTATGGTTATTACCTTTTAACGCCAAAGATTTAAATGACCCGTCATACCCTTTCGGACTATGTCCGTCTTTCCACGTATTAAGCTGTCCTAAACAATCATCCTCATTGTAAGGGTCTGAATTATCGGTCGGTCTTTCTTCAGATATATATACCTGTGTCCAGAAATGATCCGCGTCACCGGCAAGATCTTTGAAGTTACAATCAAAAGTGTAAACCGAATCGGCATTTAACGTAACTGGTTGATAAAGCGCTACATTCGAACCATTATTCTTTACCGATGCTTCAAGTCGCAGACAGCCGCCCGAACCGGCTGACGGAGTTGCTTCTGTAAAGTTCCATGTCATAGTAGGTACGACAGCCGCGCTCACTTTAGCTACATACCATAATGCTCGCTGTTCCATGTTTCCACCGTATAGTTTTTCGCCTTCCGGAAGAATCGGTTTGTCCGCTACAATTACAAAATTCTCTTTTACTACTGAAGAGTCTCCTTTTTCATTAATAGCTTTGAGTGTAACATTATACGAACCAACCTTTTCATAAGAGTGATTTACGACCGTTTCCTCCGTTGTCTCAGTCTGTCCGTCACCAAAATCCCATACATAAGAGTTTGCAAATAATGAAGTACTTTCAAATGTTACCTCAAGCGGAGCGAAGCCCTGATTATTTTCTGAAATAAAATCAGGATAAGGTTTTGTACGTTCGGCTGTAAATGAAATCTCATCTATAGAGATACGGAAAGGAAATGATTTGTTTTCCCAGTCTGATGTCCCGAATTTTAAAGTAAGAACTTTATCGCCATCGCTCTGCGGGATATACGGAATAACTGTACCGTTAAGTGCGAATGTTCCGTCAAGTCGGCGTAATACATTTCGCTCATCCCATGTACTGAATTTAGCAATTAACGTTGCCTCATTTGACCCGAAGTCAAGACCATTTACAGGTTCACCGTCTCCGATGAACGCTTCCACGAAACAGTGATCAAGATTCTCTGAAAAGTCACGGATTGCCGCGTCAAAATTATACACCTTCCCACTTTCAAGTGTTACAGTCTGAAATATACAATATTGCACTGTTGTGCTCTCATTTGCTTCTCCCTCTACATAAAGGGCACCTCCTTTACCGGCAGCAGGCAAATGTGAATTGTCATTCCATTTTGCAGCAGGCAGTTTTCCTGTCGGCGTATTAAGCTCACTTACCGACCAATACGAAATGTCTGACATATCCCCTCCTTTTACTACACCACCTGCAGAAAGAGATACGGGCGAGAAAACCTTTATCAAATTATCTTTCTCTATAATCACTTCTCCCACATTATTACTTGCTGTAAGCTTAACAGAATATGTTCCGGGCATATTATAAACGTGAGAAGGGTTCTCTTCGGTAGAAGTCGTACCGTCACCTAAGTCCCATGCCCAGGAGCTTACTTTTGTTGTTTCAGATGTAAAATCTACATTAAACGGAGAGAAACCTTCAAGCTTATTAACCTCGAAAGATGCGGATGGGCGTTGTACAGCAGTAAGCGATAGATTATCAAGTAACATTTCATAAGCGCCACCTCCGTTTGCTCCACATTTTACTACTACAAAATACTTGCCATCCTCGTCAGGTTTAAATTGATTATTATCAATAGCATTTGCTACAAATGTACCGTCTTGTGATGAAGGAGAGCCCCATACACTAAAACCTGATACTTTATTCTCTGAAGAGTATTCATATCCATCCAGAGGGGCTGATTTGTCGATATAAACCTCAAACCAGCAATTATCCATTTGCAGGACTTTAAAAGCCCCGTCAAATTCATAAGCCTCGCCTGATTTTAAGTTTACGCTTTGATAAATACAATACTGCGAGGTATTGTCAGGTGATTCTTTTTTGAAATACAATGCGGCTCCTTCTCCGAATACAGGTTTATCATCTGTATATCCCCATACAACAGCCGGGTAATCAGCTTCAGATGTATGAAGATATGAGTCAGACCATGCTCCTTTGGCAGACATGTCTGTATCTTTCAGTAGATTCTGAGCGTTGGCGGATAAGGCTAATGAGCCTGCCGCAATAATTGAAAGAGATAAAAATTTGTGTTTCATAGATAAATAAATTAGTTAATACTATAATTCATTATTACTTCCCGGAAATGCGTTGATAGTCTGTGGTACGGAAAGGTTCCCAAACTTATCAATTGTGTATACCGATATTGTGTAACCTTTCACAGGCATATCGGTAAATGTATATTCTGAAATCATCTCGTCAGACAACACAACATACTCTCCTCCCGCATCAATTTTAATTTTTACAGCAAGATCGCCTTCCGGGTTATCCCACTTCAGATTAATCACACCCACATCTGTAGTTGCCTTAAGATTCTTTATTCTCGGAGAGTATTTTTGTACACTCTCCATGTATTCCTCATAATTATAATCTATGGATTCGCATGAGCCCAGTAAAGTGACAATCAGACCAGCGATTAGTATATAAATAATCCTTTTCATAATTTACTATTATTGATTATCAAGACCGTAAAGAGATATTTCCGAGCTACATATCTGAGTTTCACTACCAAAAGAAGATGTAATGGCAACTTTAATATATCTGTATGGACCCGACATCTGTTCAAGTTCAAATTCATGACCGTCAAGAGCTTCCTGCAATCTGTCAGCCGGTAAATTTCCATCAGCGTCACGATTACCGTCACCGATATCGCAACTTCTTATGTATGTCCAGTTCTTAGAGTCATTGCTTCCGTACAGATCAAATGCTCTCATATTGTCCTCCCGGTAATACTGCTCGTATGAATTATTAGCAGCCGGTTCATCTCCGCTTATATAAAAGAAAGCTCTTTGCCATATTACAACTCTTGATAGTACAGCGCTCTTGCCAAGATCAATTACAATGTTTAGAGGATATGTTAGCTGACCTCCGTTCTCGTCTCTGTGTATTACAAAATAGCTATTGTCTGACGCGTCGTTGTTTGTGTCAATCACATCGTCGAAGAAATTAGCCAGTTTACCTTCATATTTATCACCGTTTACCGAAAGAGATTTAACCACGCTCCATGTTGATTTATCAATCTTTTGCTCCAGCAACGGAGTAAATTCACCAGCTTCTACTTCATTTGTTTTATTTCCGTTGAAATCTTCAACTAAAAATGAGAATGAGTATTTCTTTTCATCCAAACCCCTTATATTGAAAGACTCCTCAGAGTTGGAAGAGGATAATATTCGTTCATACTTGTTCACGCCATCTGTATAGTTCAGATAAACAAATACTGTTTTAGCAGCCGGATTATTCCATGTTATTCTTATCCCTCCGAGTATAACTTCAATATCGAAATTATCCTGAATTATATATATATAAGATCTGCCCGGAATAACATCTACGTATACGGGATCTGAATGATTCTGACTGTCATCAACGGCATACAGAGTAACCGTGTGCGACTCTTCATCACAAAATCCGTCTATTTCAATTTTATTTTCATATACACTGCAAACCTTAAATACCTTCTCGTTTCCGGAGTTTATGTATTCAGCTTTTATAAAAAGTAAATCTGAATCTCCAGGAGCTTTAAAGTGTATTATTGCTCCACCGCTTGTCTTTTCATAAGATATAAACTCAACCTTATCCGGTGCTTGACTATCATTTCCATCTTCTTTGCAAGAAGCGATGGAAAGACAGCAAATAAGGCAGATAAATGATATTATATTATATACTGTTTTCATATAAATATTTAGTTATAGTTTTACTTACCATCCCGGATTCTGTACAAGATTAGAGTTCACCGTTATCTCACCGTATTTGATAGGGTGCAGATAGTCTCGAGGTGTAATAAACGATCGCTGCTGTACAGGTATCGGCCCTTTATTATTATTGTAGAACTTGTTACGGTCTGCTTCATCTACCATCCATCCCATAACCGAACCGGAGAAATATTTATCGGCAAGAAGCCAGCGACGCACATCATAATTTCTCTCTCCCTCAAACGCAAGTTCTATCCTGCGCTCTTGTTGTATTATGTCGCGTAAACCATCTTTCGTAAGATGCTTGCCGGGTGTTCTGGCAATAGAAGCATCTGACCAGACATCCTCTATGTGTGGTACATATGCTCTGTCACGAATTATATTAAGTGCGTCATAAACCTCCTGTGAAGGGCCTGAATACTCATTAAGTGCCTCGGCATAATTAAGATAAAGCTCCGCAAGACGAATCAGCGGCCATGGATAGTCTATAAGTTTATCGTATGAAGATCCCTCGGATGATGGATGACAAAGCTTTTTTACAAGATACCCGGTTATTGTATAGTCATTCGAACTACCTTTTCTTCCGTGAAGTTCTCCTTTTCTCATACTCAGCCCCCACTTATCACCCCATGTGCGATAGTAGCCTCTATCGAATGCTATTGAAGCATAGAAACGGGGTTCTCTACCAAGGTGCAGATGCGGCACAGCCTGATTCTTTATCGCGTAAAGTGTATCCAGTCCTCTGACAATTCCTTTACATTCATATCTGGTATCATATTTAAATGTCAGATCTTCATCAATAGGAAGCCCGTTAGCGGTATAATACGCTTCCACCTGGTCGAAAGTCGGGACAGCCCACTGCCATGCCGCTTCCGTTGAAGAAACATTCTGATTAATGATATTTGTCGCCGCCTGAATTTTCCGCCAGTCTCCTCCGGATACAACATTGGAATTACCCCATATCAGTTCGCTGTTCCAGCCATCTACCATCATATAACGGTAGTTGTAAAGAGCCTTTATTTGCGGCATTTTATAATCAAGGGTATCCCATGTAGGTACGGTACCCTTGTAATTGTAGAGAGATAATCCGCAAGCGGAAGCAAAATCTATAGCCTCTTTAGCCGCATCCGCTGCCATTTTCCATTTACCTGAGTCATATGTAGTGTTCACAAGTTGTTTGCCCCATTTATCTTTAAAATCCTCATAAAACAGAGCATTACCATTAAACAATGGACTTGCTGCGTATAAAAGCACTCTTGACTTAATTGATTTGGCTATTAACTGATCTATACGTCCCATATCATTGGGTGAGGTTATCCGATCTTTTAGATTCGGCAACGCAAGGTCTATTGTAGATACAATGTACTCTACAACTTCATCTACCGAACGACGTTTTACTCTTACCTGATCTACTCCGGCATCAACCGGCAGATTTACGTCTGTAATAGGCACAGGACCATATTGTCCTAATAAAAGAAAGTGATAATAAGCTTTCATAAATATTGCTTCTGCTTTCCATTGCCCTTTTTCCAGCGATGTCATATCTCTTACATCATCAATATTTTCTATAAATGTATTACAATATCTTATCGCCTTGAATAATGATTTATGACCATCGTAGTCAGACCAATAACCTAATATAGACTCACTGATATTTTGTTTCCCCCTCATAATGTTTACCCCGGGGGTTGCTTTAGAAACCGGTGTTGTCATTTCATCTGAGGCGAATGAGTAATTAGAGTATACGCCGTCAAGCTGTGGTATAAAATGATAACATGATGCCAATGCTTTAATTGCTGTTTCACGTCTTTCAAACATCAGACCAATCTCTTGTGTCTTATCAGGTACAACATCAAGATAATCTGAACATCCTGACATAAGAGCTGCCGTAAGTATCAGGGCATATTTAATATTTTTCATTGTATTTGCGTTTATAAGTATTAGACGTAGATTAAAAAACTACATTCAGTCCTATATTCATAACTCTTTGAGTCGGATAACCAAGACCTTTTCCTCCCATCTCCGGATCCCACATGTCAAATTTACTGAAGCACAACAGGTTGGTCCCTGAGAAATATACTCTTACAGTCTCCATTCCTGCCGGTTTAATGATTTTAGTCGGAAGAGAATAACCAAATTCCACGCTTTTCAAACGCAGATAACTTCCGTCGCGTAACCACCATGTAGATTGTTTCTGGTTATTTGAAATAGTCGTTGTCGACAATCTCGGCCAGAAAGCGTGCGGATCAGGATTATTGTCCGACCAGTGATTATTGGCAATAACTTTCAGCGCATTCCTTTCATTAATAAATGGAGCTATATTGTCTGGTTCGATAAAGAAAGACGAATTGCCTGCTCCCTGAAAGAAGAAAGAAAAGTCAAAGTTTTTATATCCGGCAGACATACCAAATCCGTAAACAATCTCGGGCACGGTAGGGAAACCGATAGGCACCTGGTCATCCTCATCAATTTTTCCGTCTTTATTAATATCTACATATTTAATATCTCCAGGCATATATTCAGAGTTTACAGACGAATTGCCAAACTGAGCCGGAGAGTTATTTACATCCTCCTGATCAATAAAAAGTCTCTCTGCCACATATCCCCACTGCTGATTTATTGAATGTCCGATACGACTCAGGTAGCTATATTTATACTCAGGTTCTCCGTTCTGTACATATTTATTTCGCGCGAAAGTGTAATTAAACCTTGAGGTAAGCCACCAGTCTCTGTTTATTACCCAGTTGAAGTCTAAAGATCCATCTACACCCCATGATTTCGCTTCACCTATATTACTCGATATTCCTGTGGTAAGCCCCATTGATTCTGGTATGTAATCGCGTCCCATATAGATATTGCGGCGATGTTCGGTAAAATAATCACATTGAATATTAATCATATCAAACAGTCCTATTTCAACACCATAGTTAGCTTTGGTAGCTACCTCCCAGCCCACCTCAGGGTTAGCATAACGGTTTATGACATATCCGTTTGTATAATTATTAAACACCGAGCCGAAGTTGAATCCGTAATCACCTGTATTTGTATTCACGTCAGACAGGTAAAAAAATCTATCTGATGGATCTGATATAGCGTCATTACCTACAAGCCCGTAAGTGGCTTTAAATTTCAACTGAGGCATAACGTTCTTTAGTCCGGAAGGATAGAAGCTCTCATTATTTACAGCCCAGCCAAGACCAGCGGAAGGGAAAAATCCCCATCTGTGTGATTTCGCAAATTTCTCGGAACCATTGTAACCAAAGTTACCCTCTATAAAGTATCGTGAATCAAAGCCGTAAGTCAGACGTCCTGAAAGTCCCAGATTACGGGAAGGCAGTGTAGAGAGAGCATTTCCTGAGATAGTATTTAGTGCTTCTTTTGCTGTAGCCACAATCAAACCACCGATATCATGCTTGTCGGCAAACTGTCTGTTATATTGCAACGCGGCTTCAAAATAACTGCTGCTGTTTGTATAATTATATACACTCGGATCATTAAGCGACTCAGTACCTTCTGAAATGACATACAAAGCACGGTCTATACCCTGCTCTGTCTCCACCTCTCTCATTGAATAAAAGAAAGGAGAAAACGATCTGGCATTTTCATTTACACTATAAGTATTTATAGAAGCGAGAGCTCTTGCGTTTAGCCCTTTGGTAATAAATGAAAGATCCTGTTCTATCTGAAACTGAGCTTGTGTAGTGCTTGAGAATCTATCTTTATATCCTTTCACCATATCTGCATAAGGGTTAGGATAAGATCCATTTCCTTTATTTCCGAATAGAGTGTGTTTCAGATATTGCATATCCCCTGTCTTCTCATAATACTTAGGAAAATTGACAGGATTTGCCTGCATCACCTGATAAAATATATCTTCTGTATTAGTAACGGGTCCGTTATACTTATCGAGAAGAGTATAAAATTTCACTGCCGCTTTTGTTGTCTTTGTAAGATTAAAGTCAATATTGGCACGGATATTATATCTCTGTATATCAATATTATTATTAAAGTTGTTCATATTATCAACTTTAAGCAACCCCTTTTCATTGGTGTAAGCTACCGAAAGATAATACTGAGCAATATCACCACCTCCGGTCATATTTACATTGGCCTTATAATTCTGTACATAATCGTTGAACAGTTCGTTGTACCAATCTACATTCGGATAAATCTGAGAATCGAGGCCTCTTCTTGTACCCTCTATTTTATCTTTCGAATAATACAAAAGCGCGTTAGGCTGGCGGGTACGAAGCGCCTGATTATAAAGTTCCATATAATCTACTCCGCCAAGAAATTTATTAGTCTTAGTTGGCGTTGAAACAGATGTTTCCACACGCGCTGAAACTTTAATTTTTCCTTTCTTACCGGTCTTTGTCACCACAAGTATAACCCCGTTTGCGCCTCTCGATCCATACAGAGCAGTTGCCGTAGCATCCTTCATAATAGAGAAACTCTCAATATTGTCAGGCTCGATACGTGCCAGGTCCTCGGTTGTTACCTCAAGACCGTCAATAAGGATAAGCGGATCGCTTTTATATCCGAATGTAGTTACACCCCGGATAAAGAACTGAGCGTTATCCTTTCCCGGCTCGCCGGATGTCTGATAAGAAATAACTCCTGCCATTCTACCTCCTAATGCTGTAGTAAGGTTTGAAGAAGGTATTTTCAGCTCTTTCGGATTAATCGTATTAACAGATCCTATCACACTCTCTTTTTTCTGCTTCTGAAATGCCACAACCTGATATTCCGCAAGTTCCGTAGTGGCTTCATGCATGATGACATCAAGTACGTCTCTGTTACCAATTCTAAAAACCTGAGTCTTATAGCCCAAATAAGAAAACTGAATAGAATCATTCTCCGATATACCTGTTATAGCGTATTTCCCGTCAATAGATGTCATAACTCCCTTGGTGGTATTTTTAATTATCACATTCACACCGGGCAATTCCAATCCTTCCGCATCCACAACCAGCCCCTTTATAAGCGTTGATTGAGCAAGGATTCCCATATACGGGATAATCCAGATAAGCAAAATCCATGGTATTAATAGTGTTCTCTTCATAACTTGTGTTTATATTTAGTAGGTATTTATTTAATTAACTGATTATTATCTTTCTACTCAGACTCTTTATATCTGATGTCAACGTAACTATATATACTCCTTTATTTAATTTGCCTACCTCTATATAGTTATCATGCGTATAGTCAGATCTGATTTTTGCTCCGCGTATGTCAAACAGCTCTATAGTATATCTTCTCTTTACCTCGTTATTAAAATATATTTTATCGTTATAATAACTGACAGTACTGACTTCAGATTCTACTGTACCTGTTCCGCTTAGAAAAGAGTTAATCTTCCACCAATTCATATTGAATCCGTCTGTATAAGCTTCAACTCTTATTCTGTTTTTTCCTTTATTGAGATAAAGTTCCGTGTCGGATGTATTCCAGTTTTGCCAGCCACCTGTACCGTTAAGCTTTACAGCCGAAAGAAACTT
>CAMTOT010000018.1 GCA_947074165.1 uncultured Bacteroidales bacterium | reverse complement strand
CAAAGGAGAAGATTACCATTTACGATTTAGCCAAACAACTAAATACTACCGCATCGACCGTATCAAGAGCATTGAAAGACCATCCTCGCATCAGCAAAAAAATGAAACAGGCAGTGATGGAGCTTGCGGAAAAGCTTAATTATCAACCGGATCCTGTAGCTCACCACTTGAGAACAGGTAAGGGCTTGGTACTTGGTATTATTGTGCCCCGTATTGACCGTAATTTCTTTGCATCGGTAATCGGAGGAATACAGGCTGTAGCTCAGGAAGCCGGTTATAGCGTAATCATTTCTCAATCTAATGAATCATATCAAAAAGAGCGTGAAGCAGTAAAAGCCATGGCTACGAAAAAAGTAGACGGTCTGGCAATATCTATTACATCAGAAACTACCGATTACAAACATCTTGAACAGATAATGGCACGCGGTATCCCCGTTGTGTTTTTTGACCGTATTCCCGATAAAGATAATATTGACTGTATTTACAATGATAATTTCAAGGTAGGCTACGAGGCTGTTAAGCATCTTGCCGAACAAGGATGCAAGCGAATTGTACATTTTGCAGGTCCACAGACTCTGCTTCAGTACAGAAATCGTTTGGCAGGCTATAAAAAAGCTATATCAGATCTTAACCTTGAATGGAACGAGGATTATGTTATCTATGACAGTATAACTATGTTGACCGGAGTTGTAGCAGCAGAGACGGTTTTAAACATGGAGCCTCGTCCTGACGCTATATTTTCAGCCGGTGATTATTCCGCTATAACTGCTATGGATACAATTAAGAGACATGGATTCAGAGTTCCGGAAGATATTGCCGTAGTGGGAGTTGCTAACGAGCCGTTTGTAAACTTTTTGGATCCTGCGTTGTCGTCGTTTGACCTGAGTAATAAACGTATGGGAGAAGAAACAGCCGCATTATTGCTTGACCGCCTGAATAATGAAGAGACAAGCAAATCTTATTACAGACGTATTGTAGACCCGGAATTGAAGATACGAACATCATCTTTAAAGAAATATGTTAAGTAATATATTTTCTTGAATGCGCTGATATTTTTTTTTGATTATATTTGTGCAATCGGTTACTTAATACTTAAGTGCTATTAACCACTTATCGGTATTCACATTATAAAAAGTAAACTAAACTATACTGAATGAATATTTATGCGTTAATATTAAGGCGCATAAATTAAATGAAAGGAAAAAAATATATGAAAACTAATTATTCGTTGCGTTACGCATGCCATCCAAATGATGCTAAGAGTTATGACACTACACGTCTTCGTGAAGAGTTTCTTATCCCTGTGGTATTTACAGCAGATGAAGTAAACATGGTTTACTCTTTGTTTGATCGTATGGTAGTGGGTGGTGCTCTTCCCGTAAACGAAGTTCTTACACTTGAAACAATCGATCCGTTGAAATCAGAATACTTCCTTACAAGACGTGAGATGGGTATTTTCAACGTAGGCGGATGCGGTGTAGTAGAAGTAGACGGCGTAAAATATGAATTAGGTTTTAAAGAAGCCCTATATATCGGAGCGGGTGATAAAAAAGTAACGTTTGCAAGCTGCGACGGTGCTAATCCTGCTAAATTTTATTTCAACTCACTTCCTGCTCATGTATCTTATCCTGATACAAAAGTTACAAAAGACAATGCTGTCGTAATGGAACTTGGAAGCCTGGAAACTGCCAACCACCGTATCATCAACAAAATGATCGTAAATGACGTATTGAAAACATGTCAGCTACAGATGGGTATGACAGAACTTAAACCGGGTAGCATTTGGAACACAATGCCGGCTCACACGCACTCACGTCGTATGGAAGCTTACTTCTATTTTGAAGTACCGGCTGAGCAGGCTGTATGTCACTTCATGGGTGAACCTACAGAGACACGTCACATCTGGATGCAGGGTGATCAGGCTGTGTTGTCTCCGGAATGGTCAATCCACTCAGCTGCCGCAACATATAACTATACATTTATTTGGGGTATGGGTGGCGAAAACCTTGATTACAGTGATCAGGATTTCTACAAACACACAGAGCTACGATAATCAAACACACACTAATATATAAATTAAAGAAATGGTTAACTTTTCATTAGAAGGTAAAGTAGCTCTTATAACAGGAGCTTCTTACGGAATCGGTTTTGCGATTGCTTCAGCCCTTGGTAATGCAGGTGCAAAAATTGTTTTTAATGATATTAAAGCAGAACTTGTAGAGAAAGGTATTGAGAACTACAAAGAGATTGGTATTGACGCTAAAGGTTATGTTTGTGACGTAACTAACGAAGAGCAGGTAACTGCTATGATTCAGCAGATTGAATCAGAAGTTGGTGTTGTAGATATTCTTGTAAACAACGCAGGTATCATCAAACGTGTACCTATGCATGAAATGTCGGCAGCTGAATTCCGTCAGGTAATTGATATCGACCTAAATGCACCATTTATCATGGCTAAAGCTGTGATTCCGTCAATGATGAAAAAAGGAGCCGGTAAAATTATCAATATCTGTTCAATGATGTCAGAACTTGGTCGTGAGACAGTTTCTGCATACGCAGCAGCTAAAGGTGGTTTGAAAATGCTTACTAAAAATATTGCTTCTGAATATGGCGAACACAATATTCAATGTAATGGTATCGGTCCTGGTTACATCGCGACTCCACAGACTGCACCACTACGTGAACCACAGGCTGACGGATCACGTCATCCATTTGACAGCTTCATTATAGCAAAAACTCCTGCTGCTCGTTGGGGAACACCTGAGGATCTTGCCGGTCCTGCAGTATTCCTTGCGTCAAACGCATCAGACTTTGTAAATGGTCACGTGCTTTATGTAGACGGAGGTATTCTTGCTTATATTGGCAAACAGCCTAAATAATTTGGATTACTATTTATGGTGATATAAAAATACGGGGAGCAATATTTTATGTTGCTTCCTGTTTTTTTGTAAATCAAAAACAAATTCAAGTAATTATTTGTAATATTGTAAAATAATAACTGCCTAATAATTAGTATTATGAAAAGAATCCTAACTATGACACTTGCCGCTATGGCTCTTGTGTCTTGTGTGAAAGAAGAAGCTGTAAATGTGACTGTTGAGAACAAATCGTCACTTGGTCGTAATGGTGAAATGGTTGAAGTTGATTTCAATCTGATTACTAACAAATTAAAGATGCAGGATGGTCAGAAACTGATTGTACTTGATAAAAACGGACAGCAGGTACCATATCAGATTGTATCTTACGGAGAGGCTCAGGCGAAGCTTCTTATTTTCCAGACTACACTATCAGCAAATCAGAGTGAAGTTTACAAAGTAAAGACAGGTACGCCAGATCAGTTTGAGGATAGAGTAAAAACTACTTTTATGCCTCAGCGCAAAGATGATATTTCTTGGGAAAATGACCGTGTGGCTTATCGTATGTATGGTCCGGCACTTGAAATAGATCCGACGGAAGCTATGGTTTCAGGTGGATCTGATATATGGGTGAAAAAAACGCCTAATCTTGTTACTCAGCAATGGTATAAAGATGACCTTGCGGGAGTAAAAAGTTATCATGAAGACCATGGTGAAGGTCTTGACTTCTACTCTGTAGGTGTATCTCTTGGAGCAGGTACCGCGGCGCCAATTCTTAACGATTCGATGTATTATATCACACATAACTTTAAATCTTACGAGATTCTGGATAATGGTCCGCTTCGTACTGTATTTAAATTGACTTACGAGCCATACAATGTAGGTGATATTACAGTAAATGAGACGAGAATGGTTTCTCTTGACGCAGGTTCTAATATGAATAAGATAACAGAATTCTACGGTGATACTAAAACGCCTCTTCAGATTGCGGCAGGATTTCCATGGAGAGGAAATGATACATATTCAATGAACGCAGCTGAAGGTTATATCTCTTACGCGGAACCGAATGTGGAAGGTAAAGGTGTTATTTACCTTGGCGTAGTATCTGATGTTCCTTTTATTGAAACAAAGATTTTGAGTAATCAACTTATAGGTGTTATGGACTATCAACCGTCTTACATGGCAGGAAAAGGTCTTACTTATTATTCCGGTGGTGGTTGGAATCAAGGTGGTTTCCCTACTCTTGCAGACTGGAATACTTATGTAGCAGACTTTGCTATGAAGGTTAAAAATCCGCTTATAGTATCTGTTAGATAATTAAATTAAAAAAATATACTCGAGCCGGCAGGGATTAGTTACTGCCGGCTTTTTTTATATGTATGTTACATTGTTGCGTTTTGTAATTGTCATATAATCAGATATATGAGCACTATTGTGTAATATGGAGTACAAGGGTGTAACATATATACTTTAAATATGTAATGCTGAGTTTATCATGTGGAACAATGTATAATTATGTCAGAAATGAGCTTGTTTATATTTGTATCGTGAAAGTACATGAATAACAATATAAAAACAGATAACCATGAGAAACCACGGAAGCATATATATCATTACAGCTTATATCTCCACCTCATTATTACTGTCATCTTGTTCACTGAGTTCTTTAAAACAAGAATCGACGGTTGTACCCGTGCCGGCTCAGTCTGAAGCAATATTTGAATATTTCAGTTATACAGGCAATGACGATTTTTATAGTGAGAATCCGTTGCAGGGAATGGATAACTACTATAATCCGGTACTGCCTGGATGGTATTCAGATCCGAGTGTATGTCGTAGCGGGGATGATTATTTTCTTGTTACCTCTACTTTTTCATACTTTCCGGGAGTACCGATCTTTCATAGCAAAGACCTTGTAAACTGGAATCAGATAGGGCATATATTAAACAGAAAATCACAGCTCGTTAATATGGAAGGGCAGAAGGTGAGTGGAGGAATATTTGCTCCGGCTATAGAATACAATCCACATAACTCGACATATTATATGATTACAACCAATGTCGGAGCAGGTAATTTCTTTGTGAAAACTCAGGATCCTTTTGGTGATTGGTCTGACCCTATTATGTTGCCAGAGGTTGGAGGTATTGATCCGTCTTTCTTTTTTGACGAAGATGGTAAAGCATATATTGTAAATAATGATGATGCACCGGGGATCCCTGAATATTCCGGACATAGAACCATCAGAATAAGGGAGTTTGATGTAAAGTCAGATAAGACGATAGGAAAAGAAACTGTTATCGTGAATAAAGGATGGCGTCCTGAAGATAAACCTATATGGATCGAAGGGCCGCATTTATATAAGATAAACGGGAAATATTTTCTTATGGCTGCGGAAGGAGGTACGAGCGTATGGCATTCAGAAGTTATTTTCAGAAGTGATAACCCGACAGGACCTTTTATACCATGGGATAAAAACCCTATTCTGACACAGAGAAACTTAAATCCTGAAAGACCTAATCCTGTAACATGTGCCGGACACGCTGATTTGATTCAAACAAAGGATGGTGACTGGTGGGCTTTTTTTCTTGCCTGCAGACCAATAAATAATTCGTTTGAGAATCTTGGCAGAGAAACGTTTCTTATGCCTGTAAAATGGAGTGAAGACGGATTCCCATATATGACTCAGGGAGAGGATATCATACCACTTATAGAGAAACGAAGTGGTATAACGAGAAATAATAACGTGACTTTCGGTAATTATCACGTGAAAGATAATTTTGACAATAAAGAGCTTGGCATGGAGTGGATATCCCTGCGTGGACCAATCGCAGATCTTTGTGATATAAATGATAAAAGCGGATATCTTACTTTGAAATGTTCTGAAGTTAAGTCGCGAGATAAAAAAACACCATCGTTTCTTGCCCGCAGAATGCAGCATCATAAGTTTGAATGTGTAACCAGAATGATTTTTGAACCGCAAGAGAATGAGTCTGCAGGGATGTTGCTTTTTAAAGATGAAGAACATCAATATTTCTTTTCACTAAATAAGAGCGGGGATGATAAAAAGTTATCACTTATAAAGATAGGAGAAAACGAATCTGAATCAGAGCTTGCTTCTCAGACAATAAAATCAAAATCTTTATCAATAGATTTAAAGGTAGTATCAAAAGGTACATCGTTTGATTTCTATTACTCACAAGATGGTAATAAATGGGTTGAACTTACAAAAAATGTAGATGCCTCATATTTGTCTACCAATGTGGCAGGAGGATTTACGGGAACTACGATAGGAATTTACGCAGTAAAAGAATAACATATCATTAATCAGATTTTTATGAAAAACACTAAAGACGACAGTTAGACACAACTTATTTTTTGAAGTCAGGCAAACCAAGAGATTTAGAAACATTTGTTATAACCTCTTAAACTAATATTAATGAAAATTGAAAAAATACTAAATCAAAGGATTCCTTTTATGGTCCTTTTAGGGTTGTTATGCTGTTTTACAGTGTATGCCCAAAGCGGAGTTATAGTAAAAGGATTGGTGGTAAGTGACCTGAACGAACCGATAATCGGTGCCACCGTAATTGTTAAGGGTAGTGGATCAATAGGTACCACCACAGATATCGATGGTAAGTTCTCGCTGAATATACCCGATTCAAAAGTTATGCTTGAGGTTTCTTTTCTTGGCATGAAACCGCAGCAGACAAAACCAACTCCTGGAAAATTAATGAAAATTGTATTGCTTGATAATCAGCAGGAACTTGATGAAGTAGTAGTTGTCGGTTACGGGCAGCAGAAGAAAGCCAGTGTGGTAGGCGCTATAGCTCAGACTACCGGTAAAGTGCTTGAAAGAGCAGCCGGAGTATCGGATATAGGGGCGGCGCTGACAGGTAATCTTCCTGGAGTAATAACAACGGCAAGTTCCGGTATGCCGGGTGAGGAGGAGCCGCAGATCGTAATTCGCGGAGCCAGCTCATGGAATAACAGTGATCCTCTTGTACTTGTTGATGGTATTGAGCGTCCGATGAGTAGTGTGGATATAAGCTCCGTACAGTCATTGTCTGTATTGAAAGATGCTTCCGCAACAGCTGTATATGGGGTGAAAGGAGCCAACGGTGTAATCTTAATTACAACAAAACGCGGTCAGGAAGGCGCGGCACAGATAAATGTATCTGCAAACGCAACTATGAAGATGCCTTCAAGACTGCCAAATAAGCTTGATTCTTATGATGCGTTGATGGCGCGCAATACAGCAATAGAGCATGAACTAAACCTTCGTCCGGATTCATGGGCGTATATCAAACCACAGGCTATCATTAACAAATATCGCAATCCACTCAATCTTGAAGAATCTGAGAGATATCCTAACGTGGATTGGCAGGATGTATTATTTAAAGATTACGCGATGTCTTACAATGCCAATGTGAATGTAAGCGGTGGTACTAAGTTTGTTAAGTATTTTGCGTCTGTAGATTATATACATGAAGGTGACCTTTTCGATAATTTTGATAATGGTCGTAATTATAATTCTGGTTATGGATATGACAGAATAAACGTAAGAAGTAACCTTGATTTTAATATTACAAAAACCACTTTGTTTAAGATGAATATCGCCGGCTCTACGGGGTATAAGAAAACACCGTGGAATAACTCTAATTATGATAGTTCTGCAGACTGGTCAATAGCTCAGCAATGGGCAGGTGCATATAATATAGCACCGGATGTATTTCTGCCGAAATATTCAGATGGTTCATGGGGATTTTATCCGAATATATCTAATGTGACTAACTCTGCCGAGAATATCTCACTTGGAGGGACAATGAGTACGACTACGACACGTATCACTACAGACTTCGCGTTAGAGCAGGATCTTAATTTTATCACAAAGGGACTTAGCGCACGCGGTATGGTATCTTGGGATAATACTTTTGTAGAATGGAAGCGTGGTATTAATGACCTTTTTAATGAAGCTCAGCGTAAATGGGTAGATCCTGATACAGGAGAAGTTATTTATAAAAAGCAGTATGATAACAATACCGGTTTTGACTTTATGGAGGGGGTATTGTGGACAACATCCGGAGGCGAGGTTCAGAACTGGGCAACACAGAGAAATCTTACTTATCAGTTGCAACTTAACTGGGCGAGAAGTTTCCGCAAACACAACTTAACAGCTATGGGACTTTTCAGTCGTTCGGAAAATGCTCAAGGTAGTGTAATTCCGAGTTATCGTGAAGACTGGGCTTTCCGTACTACATACAATTATGCCGACCGCTATTTTGTAGAGTATAACGGGGCTTATAACGGTTCTGAGAAATTTAGTAAAGAGAATCGTTTCGCATTCTTCAATTCCGGAGCAATCGGCTGGATGATAAGTAATGAGGAGTTTATGAAATCTCTTACTTTTCTTGATATGCTAAAAGTGCGCGCTTCTTATGGTGAGATTGGCGACGACAATGTGTCTACACGCTGGCTTTATATGAATCAGTGGGCTTACGGAGGTACAACATCTCTTGATACAAACAGAGGTACAAGTCCTTATACATGGTATCGTGAGACCGCAATAGGTAATCCGGACGTGAAATGGGAGAAAGTAGCGAAGACAAATTATGGTGTTGATTATTCATTCTTAGAAGGGTTAATAGCAGGTAGCGTTGAGATATTCAGAGATAAACGTACTGATATTCTTGTAAACGGTAGCGATCGTTCGGTGCCTTCATATTTTGGGGGTACACCTGTGACAGCCAATTTAGGAAAGGTTAAAACTAAAGGTTATGAAATAGAACTGCGCCTTAATAAACAGTTTGAAAATAAGCTTCGTCTATGGGGTAATATGAGTATAACTCATGCGGAAAACACTATTCTTGAGAAAGATGATCCAGCTTTACTACCATCTTATCAGAAGACAGCCGGATACGCAATAGGACAAAATAAATCATATGTAGATAAAGGATATGTAAATACGTTTGACCAGCTATACGGTAGCCCTAAACATGACGCAAACGACGCAAACAGACTTCCCGGTGATTATTATATCATTGACTTTAATGGAGATGGTATTGTAGATAATAAGGATCTTGCTCCATGTGGTTATTCTGGTACACCGCAGAATACATATAATGCGACAATTGGTTTTGAGTGGAAAGGCTGGAGCGCGTTTGTACAGTTCTACGGCGTAAATAATGTAACGCGTGTGGTACATTTGACAAGTTTCGGCAGCCAAATGAATACTGTATATGATATGGGTTCATGGTGGTCTGATGCTGGTTCAGGTGCTGATGTGAGAACACCACGTTGGCTTTCGACAAGCAGTGATTATAGTAATGGGACACAGTACATGTTTGACGGTTCTTATATCCGACTTAAAAACGCAGAGATTGCCTATACATTTACCGGCAATAAAATAAAGAAACTAGGTATTAATAATCTGAAATTATTCCTGAACGGAAACAATCTTTGGGTATGGTCAAATATGCCGGACGACCGCGAATCGAATTTCGCAGGATCGGGTAATCAGGGTGCATATCCGACAGTACGTCGTTTTAATTTAGGATTGAAATTCACCTTATAATCTGATATACAATGAAAAATATATATAAAACGCTTCTGTTCGGATCGCTCCTTATGTTTTCGCCAGTGTTTACTTCTTGCGAGGACTATCTTGACAAAGAGGCCGATTCGACAGTGTCTGAAGAGGAAGCATTTAAAAACTTTACAAACTTTCAGGGCTTTATCGAGGAGATATATAACTGTATCCCTGATAAGATGAAGTGCAACTGGTGTCCATCATGGAACTGGGGAGATGATGAGGTTTTTAATCCGTCAGGAGATAGCCGAATGACAAATCAGGTTGACCTTGGCAGTTTTCGCGCATGGTCAACTACAGGTAACTGGTTATTTAAAGCAGGTAGTGACCCTACGGCTACTTATCATCCAAACAGCGATGGTAATGCTAAGTTTAAACACTCATTGTGGCCGCACGCATGGTACTGCATCAGAAAAGCCAATCTTGGTATAGCCAATCTTGATAAACTTACTGAAGCAACACAGGAGCAGAAGAATCTGATAGAAGGACAGCTTTATTTCTTCAGAGCATGGTGGCATTTTGAATTGATGCAGTATTTTGGAGGTCTTCCTTATATTGATGAGGTACTTTCCGCATCAGAAACTCTAAGAAAACCACGTCTCTCTTATAGAGAATGTGCCGATAAAGCTGCGTCTGATTTTCGTCGTGCGGCCGATGTGCTTTGCATAGACTGGGATAAAGTGACTACCGGACAGAATACGCTTAACCGTAATCAGCTTCGTATCAACAAGATTATGGCTCTTGGATATCTTGGTAAAAACTACCTTTGGGCAGCTAGTCCGCTTATGGTACACGGTGCCCAACTTGGTGGAGGCATGACATATTCTTATGACAATGATTATGCGGGCAAAGCGGCTGACGCTTTTGGAGAGCTTCTAAAGCTTGTAGAGGGCGGACAGACTCAATATGCTCTTGCCGAGTTTAATTATGAAGATATTTATAATCATAAAAGAAGTTCATCGGCTAAGACTTGTTTCTCTGATAATTTCTACACAACTGGTCAGGATTGGTTAGCGCCTGGTACATGTGAAGCAATATTTCGTGGTCCTGCCGAAGATTTCAACGGGACAAACTGGAATACAAGTAAGGTGTTCGGACCGAAAATTAACTCACTTGTAGAACATGATAATCTGATACACCAGCCGACAGCCAATTATGTGAACATGTATGGTATGGAAAACGGTTTACCTCTTGATGATCCAAATTCAGGGTTTGATCCGGAACAGCCGTTTAATGGACGTGACCCACGCTTTTACCATGATATCGTGTTTGACGGATTCAAATATGTAAACGGTGCTATGAGTGATTCGGAGGAGTATCTTAGATATTGCTCGCTTTATACAGGAGGTGCAATGCGTCAGGTAACAGTAGCAAGCCGAACAGGTTATTTTATCCAGAAACTAATACCTCACACAGCCAATAAGATAGATGGGGCTTATAACTGGTCGGGAGCGCTTCATGCTTATTTGCCTTATATGCGACTTGCGGATATATACTTAATGTATGCTGAGGCATGCGGTGCTAATGGTGGTGCAAATGCCAGTTCATCTACATATGGATTAACAGCCGTAGAGGCCATAAATACCTTAAGAAACAGAGTAGGCGCAGGGCATATCGGTGATTCTTATACAGCAGATCCTAATAGGTTTATTGATGAGGTAAGACGAGAAAGAGCAGTTGAACTTTCATTTGAAGGATTTAGATTTAATGATCTTCAACGTTGGCTTCTCCTTACAGAATATCCATATAACACAAAGACATCTCAGGAGTTTGATCGTCTTGAATCAGATGATTTTTATAAAACGGAAGGCAATGATCCACGAAATGCGAGAATTGCAAACTTTAGAGAAAGTGTTATTCTGAAACGTACGTTCGGTACTAAGCATTACTGGTTTCCGCTGCTTGATTCAGATATTTATCTATATGAAGAGTTCCCGCAAAATCCGGGATGGTAATCAGAGCAAGGCAGACAAATGTATAATTATAAACGTATAGACAATGAAACAAAATAATATAAGATTCATTTTATGCACTTTGCTCGCTTCACCGGGTTTTGTTTACACGACAGCTCAGGGATTGGCGGAAGTAAGTGCCGAATCGCAGATTTATTCTAAAGATTCACTTATACATATAGCTCACCGTACGGTAGCAAAAGAGGATCTTTTAGGCGGTGTATCTGTAATAGACATTGAGGAGTTACAAAAGAAAAATTATAGTACATACAGTCTTGACAACCTACAGGGTTATATCGGAGGCTGGAGCGGAGGTCATCTATGGGCTATGGATGAGTATATGGTTTATATAGATGGAGTTCCCCGCAATGCAGGCAATGTAATTCCTTCGGAAATAAAGGAGATAACATTTTTGAAAGGAGCATCTGCAGTTGTTCTTTATGGTAGCCGCGCGGCAAAAGGGGTAGTTTTAATCACTACGAAACGCGGATCCGTAGGTGATCTTAAAGTTGACGTAAGAGCAAATACCGGATTTAATGTAGCAAAGAGTTATCCTGAATATCTTGGTTCGGCTGAATATATGACTTTATATAATGAGGCAAGGGCAAATGACGGATTAAGCGCGTTGTACAGCGAAAAGGATATATACAACTATGCTTCAGGACTTAATCCGATGCGTTATTCCGACGTGAATTTTTACTCATCAGATTATATCAGGAAACATTCTAACAGATCTGATGTTACAGCAGAAATTCAGGGAGGAAACAATAAAGCCCGTTTTTACGCCAATATCAGTTATTATAATGTTGGAGATGTATTTAAATTTGGTGAAGCAGAGAATAACTATACAGACAGGCTTAATATACGAGGTAATGTAGATTTTAATATCAGTAAAGCTATCTCTGCTTATGTAAATGCAAATGTGTCTTTTTATAATTCACGGAGTGCTAACGGAGGTTCTTATTGGGATGCGGCCGGTACATTCAGACCTAACCGTGTTACACCTCTTGTTGCTCTTAGCTCTATAGATAAAAATGCCACAGGAGCATGGGAGCTGATTAATAACAGCAATAATATAATAGACGGAAAATACTTCCTGGGAGGTACGCAGACTGATGAAACAAATATTTTTGCCGATTATTATGCGGCTGGATATAATAAATACACAAGTCGTCAGTTTCAGTTTGATACCGGTATTAATATAGATCTTAAATCAGTATTAAAAGGATTATCATTTAATACGATGGTAGCTGTAGACTATGCCACAGGTTATACCACATCATACAATAATGACTATGCTACATACAAACCTGAATGGTCAAACTACGGAGGTCAGGATGTAATAGTGGGTCTAACGAAGTATAATCTTGATAAAAAGTCCGGTGTGCAGAACATTAGTGGAAGTTCCGACAATCAAACAATCGCTTTTACAGCTCAGTTTAATTACGCGAATACTTTCGACGATGTACATAATGTGACCGGGACATTGCTCGCTACCGGATTTCAGCAGTCTTACTCTGGTGAATATCATCGTACAAGCAATGCTAATCTTGGTTTGCAGCTGGGTTACAATTATGATAAAAAGTATTATGTGGATTTAGCAGGTGCTTTTATTCACTCGGCTAAGCTCGCTCCGGGCAACCGACAGGCATTTTCTCCTTCTATAACGTTAGGCTGGAACATGAAAAATGAGGAGTCTTTGAAAAACTCATCATTAATAAGCGACTTAATGTTGAGCGTATCGGCTAGTAATCTGAATACAGATATCGGTATTAATGATTATTATATGTACGAGTCGTCATATAATCAGGCCGACGGAGCATGGTGGGGATGGAGAGAAAGTGTTTCTATTCACTCAACCAATTCTGTAAGAGGAGGAAATAAAAATCTTGGATTTATACAGAGAAAAGAGATTTCAGCCAATCTGAAAGCCGGATTATGGAATAGGGCGATAACAGCCGATGTATCATTTTTTATGAATACACTTGAGGGTAAGCTTATCACTCCTACAAATCTTTTCCCTAATTATTTCTTTACTTATTATCCGGAAGCGTCATTCTTGCCAACTATCAACTATGATAATGATAAAAGAGTAGGTTTTGATTTTAGCGTCAATTATAATAAGAAAGTGAGAGACGCTGAATTTTCTCTTGGAGTAAGCGGTACATATTATGATACAGAAGCAACAAAGAGAAGTGAAAATTATGCTGACAATTATCAGTTTAGACAAGGTAAAGCTCTTGATGGTATATGGGGACTTCGTTCCGACGGTTTATTTCAATCACAGGAAGAGATCGATAACTCTCCTGAACAGAAATTCGGAGGTACGGTGAAACCTGGTGATATAAAGTATATCGATCAGAACGGTGATGGGGTCATAGACAATAAAGACCAGGTATTTCTTGGTAAAGGCGGATGGTACGGAGCACCTCTTATTCTTGGTGTAAACCTTACTGCTAAATATAAAGGATTAACATTATTCGTATTGGGTACCGGAAACTTTGGCGCTTACGCTATTAAAAACAGCGACTACCACTGGGTATCGGGTGATAAGAAGTATTCCGCAGTAGTGCGCGACCGTTGGACAGAAGAAACAAAAGAAACAGCTTCTTATCCTCGTCTTACTACAGAATCAGGATCAAATAACTTCCAGTCGTCAGATTTCTGGTTATATAAGACAGATGCTTTTCGTCTTGCAAAAGTGCAGGTAACCTATGATTTCCCGGCTAAGATGTTTAAGAAATCATTTGTCAGCGGATTATCTGCTTATGTGAGCGGTGCAAATTTGCTTACTATATCAAAAGAAAGAGAAGTAATGGAACTTAGTGTGAAATCAACGCCACAGAGTAGGTTTTATAATCTTGGCGTACAGGTTAAATTCTAAAGAATCATAAATTTAAAAAGAAATGATCCTATGAAAAATATATTTAAAATATTGGCACTGCTACCACTCTTTGCCGCCTGCGATGATCTGTTTGAGCCGGCTTTAGAGAATAACAGGGATGAAGACGCGATGATTGAGGATCCCGGATATGCACAGGGATTTCTTGCAAACGCATATATTCTATTACCTTACCAGACTGGTTCTGTAAGTGATGTGGCTACTGATGATGCTGTTACTAATGACATGAGTAGCAGTTATATGAAAATGGCTACAGGAGCCTGGGACTCTGATTTTGATCCTATGTCGCAGTGGCAGGGACGTTATAATGCCATACAGTATGTAAATCTTTTCCTTGAGAACGTCGATAAGATTGTGTGGGCAAATGATGAAAGATTCGGCCGTATGTTTAAGGACCGTCTTAAAGGGGAAGCTTACGGACTACGTGCTCTTCACATGTACCATTTGCTACGTGCTCACGGAGGTAAGATCTCAGACGGCACATTAATGGGCATACCTCTGATACTTGAATCTGAGAATGCGGATTCAGACTTCAACCATTCGCGTGAGAGTTATGCGAAATGTGTTGATCAAATTATATCCGATGCCAATGAAGCGATAAAATTATTGCCACAGGAGTACAAGACGTTTGCTACTAACGAGATACCTCAAAGATATCAGGAGATAGGAGTTACAAACGCGAGTGATTACAATCGTGTTTGTGGTGAAACATTTAGGGGGTTGATGAATGCACGCATAGCGGCATCCGTAAAAGCACAGGTAGCATTAATGGCTGCGAGCCCTGCATTTACCGAATCCGGTGTAAAATGGGAAGACGCAGCTAACTATGCGGCAGATGTCCTTAATCAAATTGACGGAATATCCGGAATTGATCAAGAAGGCGGTGTATGGTATGTAAATGCTGATAAGGTTACTAATTATGGTACAGGCGGCAGTCCGGCTGAGATTATATGGAGAGGTTCGACAAGCAATAACAATGATATAGAAAAAGAGAATTTTCCACCTTCATTGTATGGTAGCGGACGAGTAAACCCTACACAGAATCTTGTAGAGGCATTTCCTATGCTTAACGGATATCCTGTAGCAGATGCAGCTTCCGGTTATGATTTATCAGATCCTTATGCAAACCGTGATCCTCGTTTGTCTAACTATATTATCTACAACGGAAGTGAACAGGGCCCATCAAATACACAGATTATTACAGGTATATACGGGACAACTACCGATGTGATAAATAAAGAGAGCGGATTATCTACACGTACAGGTTACTATATGCGTAAGCATACCCGTAAAGAATGTAACCCTAATTCAAACTCAAATACTACAGCTATACATTATTCGGCAAGAATACGTTTTACGGAAATATTTCTTATTTATGCCGAAGCAGCAAATGAAGCCTGGGGACCTATGGGTAGCAGCACTAACAATTATTCTGCTTATGATGTGATTAAAGCTATCCGTCAGCGTGCAGGCATTGGTCTTGATAATGGTGATGCTTATCTTGAGTCTGTTAAAGGTGATAAAGATAAGATGCGTGACCTTATCAGAAATGAAAGACGAATAGAGCTTTGTTTTGAGAACTTCCGTTTCTGGGATCTTCGCCGCTGGAATTCTGGTATAAACGAAGCCGCTAAGGGGATACAAATATCACAGAATACAGATGGCTCACTTACCTTTAATACTCTTGATAAGGTAGAAGCCAGAAGCTACAAAGATTATATGATTTACGGTCCGATACCTTATTCTGAAACTCAAAAATGGAGTAATCTGATTCAGAATAAAGGGTGGTAATCCTCATAAATTTTAAATATAAAGCTGAAACGTTATGAAACTATTAAAATATTTACCTGTTCTGTCTATCGCCGTAACGGGTATGATCCTTACTTCTTGTGAAAATAATGATATAAGTTTTCCCGATTATGAGGGTGGCTCAACCGTTTATTTCGCATATCAGTCGCCTGTGAGAACTCTTGTTATGGGTGAAGATGAATATGATACAACACTTGATAATCAGCATAAGTGTAAGATATACGCAACTATGGGTGGTGTATATGAGAATAAAAAGAATATAAAGATTGACATTGCTGTAGACAATTCTCTTTGTGATAATCTTTACTTTGAAGATGGCTCTCCTGTTAAAGCTATGCCTTCGTCATATTACACTCTTGCGGATAATAATATTACACTTAACAAAGTGTTGAGCCAGGGCGTTGAGGTGCAGTTTACTGACGCTTACTTTGCTGATCCCCAAGCGCTCGCTAATACATATGTTATTCCTGTAATTATGACAGACGTATCTGGTGCAGACCGTATTAATAGTGGTGAAGTTCTTATTGAAGGTAGCACTCCTTCAAGAACCAATCCGGAGGGATGGAATAAAAAGCCAATGGATTATGTTCTTTATTGTGTAAAATATATAAATGAATGGGAAGGTTATTATTTGCGCAGAGGTGTTGACCAGATTACCGAAAACGGTAATACAACTACTGTTACAAGAAGAAAACAATATGTAGAAAATGATGAGGTTTGTCAGACAACTACAAGATCACTTTCTTCTCTTATATTCCCTG
>CAMTOT010000017.1 GCA_947074165.1 uncultured Bacteroidales bacterium | reverse complement strand
CTACACCAGGACGTACACTCTTTCCCTACACGACGCTCTTCCGATCTCCCTTATAATAGATCCCACAACAGTCTCAACCGCAGAAATCGCTTTAGGTACCGCATCTTTTACATTTAATGATAATTTCATACCGACTCGTTGATAGTTCTTAACCGAAACTGTAATTAAATGCAAATTTGGAACTTGTTCAATAAAATACAAAGATTCAATCATCTGTCTTAGACCAAATTCATGAGCACTGAGAATAGGTGGGAAGTCTGATGGATACAATGGCTTTGCAACATTTACTTTACCCGGATTATTATCTTTATCAAGCGTAGCATCAATTATTATCACATGTTTATATAAAGACATTACACTAACAAGAAGATATCCGCCAGTTCCTCCATCAAGATAATCAACATAGTTATTCAATAGATTTTTATCCATCATCTCTTTTACTACATGAATCCCCACTCCTTCATCATTAAGTATAAGATTACCAATTCCTAAAACTAAAATTTCTTTCACGTTGTAATTTGAATTTAAAAGTTATTTTTTATTGTGTTTTTCTTTTTCCAGATGTTCTACATCCTTTCTTAAAGCCTGTTCTTTTTCATAATCCTCTGCAATAGGCTGTGCTATAAATTTCCAACCTCCAATCATAGATGAGGCAATACCGTTCTTTTCAATATAATCATGATAAAATACCAGATAAATATGCACTATGGCAAATAAAACGAAAGCCCACATAAGCCAGTGATGCAAAGAACGAATGGGAAAGAAACCATTAAACCTTATAAGCAAATCCTGCATTGCAGGTGCCCAAAAAGCATTTGACTGTACTGAAAACATCATTGCACCCGTAATTATCTGAAGAATCATTATTATAAATAGTCCACCATAAGTAGTCGCTGCAAGTGGATTATGTCCAATATCATATATAGGATTCTTTGTAATAAGCAAGACATCAACTTTTAATGTTTCCTTGATTCCTCTCCATTGCTTCTTTGTCAGAGGATAATAATTTCTTAGAACAGAAAAGCTATTTCCTGCAAAAAGCCAATATATCCTCACCAAATAATTAACAATAAAGACCATAGCAGCAAAAAAATGCACAAATCGAACTATCCCAAACCAATAATTATGACTAGGGGCTGTCGCATGCTGTATAGCCGGAGGGTCTCCAATAATAAACCCCGTAATACATAGTATCGTTATCACAAAAGCATTAACCCAGTGAAATACTCTTACCGGTAATTGCCATACATAAATTTCTCTTAAGTTTTTATCCTTCTGTATCATATCCGTCTATTACGTTTACTCTATGTAAGGTTTCTCCTTTATCATCATACAAATGAACTGCACATGCAAGACATGGATCGAAAGAGTGAACAGTACGCATTATTTCCAGCGGTGCATTAACATCATTTACAGGAGTCCCTATCAATGATTCCTCATATGCAGAGCGGTTTCCATTTGTATCCCTTGGTGATCCGTTCCACGTAGTTGGCATTATCATCTGATAGTTACTTACGACCTTATTCTTTATGCCCGCATAGTGAGCAAGTGAACCCCTTGGGGCTTCTGTCAAAGAATAGCCTGCAGCAACATCTGGCCAGGTAGACGGTTCCCATTTTTCATTATTAAACATCCTATAATCGCCTTTCTTTATATTATTTAAAAGCGATTTATAAAAATCAGTACTCCATTCTGCAACAAGGGAGCATTCTACGGCACGCCCCAGAATTCTACCAGGTGTTGAAAACAACGACTCGATTGGTGAGTCTGCATTCCTTAGAGATCGATCAATCGCCTCTCTTACATCCTCCTTGCCGGCAGCATAACCAACAATCATTCTTGCCAAAGGCCCTGATTCAAGAGCCATACCCTGGTACCTTGGTGTTTTTATCCAACTATATGGATTGTCGACATCCAGATATTGATATGGAGGTTTTGGGCCAGTATAGTTTAGAATTGTTTCACCAACAGATGGATGAAGTCCTACATTTTTACCTTGCGGATAATCATAATATGAATTATTCACAAACTCCTGAAGACCATCCATTGCAGTTGGATCAAAAGGATGGATACGCGATAAATCTCTATTTTTCACAATACCTCTAACCTGCTTATAAGATGCAATGTCATTAATACCGGTCATAGGAAAGTCGCCATAGGCAACATAGTTTGTGAGGCCACCACCATATTTATGCCACTCTTTATATGACTTCATTAATAACTCAGCATCCGGAAGATATACTTGAGACACGAATAGCTGTGCTCTCTGAATAATATTGGCAACCCAACTCAATCGTTCAAGATTAAGTGCTGAAGGATCATTAATATTTATAGCACAAGGCATACCTCCAACCAAAAAGTTTGGATGTGGATTTTTACCACCAAAAATGGTCTGTATGCGTACAACATCCTTCATTTCTTCAAAGCATTGAAAATAATGTGTAACAAACATAAGGTTCATTGAAGGTGATAGTTTGTAAGCCGGATGCCCCCAATAACCATTTGATAAAAATCCAAGCTGACCACTTGCAACAAATCGCTTAAGCTTCTCTTTCATTGATGCAAAATCGGCTTCACTATTTTTAGGCCAAGAGGATATTTTCGAAGCTATTTCTGCACATTCCTTAGGATCACCTTTAAGCGCAGATACAACATCAACCCAGTCAAAAGCAGACAGAGTATAGAAATGGAAAATATGGTCTTGAATAAACAAAGCAGATAGCATAAGATTTCTCACCTGCTCTGCATTTGGGGGGATTGTTATATCAAGTGCATTCTCCATAACTCTCACTCCTGCTAACCCATGTATTGAAGTACACACACCACATACACGAGCTACAAATGCCCAGGTATCGCGCGGATCCCTGTCTTTAACAATAAGTTCAATACCGCGTATCATAGTACCGGAACTATATGCATCATTGATCACACCATTAGTAACATCAGCTTCAATACGCAAATGCCCTTCGATTCGTGTTATTGGGTCAACTACTATTCTTTGTGCCATAACTTTTTAATTATTTATCTTTTTCCGAATCTCCGGAATCTTCATCTTTCTTTTTATTAATCAAGCGATCTCGTTTTTCCTCCAGTTCCTGTATAGTCTCCTCTGTATCTTTCTCATTCAGAGAAAAATCATCATCCATTGAACCTTTAATCAGACGTCGTTTTCTTACGTTGGTAATAACAGCATGAGTTGCAACTCCACCAAGCGCTATACCTGTCAAAGCGGCACCTATTTTATCGGCATTAGACTCTACGCCAAAACCATAAGTTGATGGAATATGAGAATAAAGTGGCATATAATCCCAAAAATTAGGCTCCGCACAGCCAATACAGCCATGCCCGGACTGTATAGGATAACTAACTCCAAGATTCCACTTTATTACAGCACAAGAGTTGAATGTATTCGGACCTTTACAGCCCAGATAATATAAACAATATCCTTTTTTAGCATTTTCATCATCAAAAGATTGAGCAAAAAGCCCTGCATCATAACATGGTCGCCTATAACATGTATCGTGAATTCGTCTTCCGTAAAAGACCTTAGGTCTACGCTGCCCATCTAATTCTGGTAACTTATCAAATGTCAGGACATAAGTGATTACACCTGCCATGACATCGGCAATAGGGGGACAACCCTGAACATTTATAATCTCCTTTCCAGATATAACCTTATGTATCGGTTGTGCATCCGTCGGATTAGGTTTTGCGTGTTGAATACAACCTGAAGAAGCACAATTACCCCATGCTATAATAAATTTGCTATCTTCCGCAAATCTCTTTAATCTATCTTCAGCAGCTTCTCCCGCTATTGTGCAATAGCCTTTGTTACCTAAAGGAATAGCACCTTCACACATCAATATATAATTGCCTTTATAGTCTTTACGTGTTTTTTCAGCAACAGCCTCCGCTTGAAAACCACCGGCGGCCTGTAAAGTATCATCATAATCAAGTGATACCATCTCTAAGAGAATCTGCTCAACGATTGGATGAGAGCATCTGATAAAAGACTCACTACAACAAGTACACTCCTGAAAGTGCTGCCATATTACAGGAATTCTTGGTTTAGTCATAAAAGCATCTGCAATCTGCTCTGCACCAGAGGCCTTAAGACCAAGCATTGATCCCATCACACCACAGAACTTAAAGAAATCACGACGTGATATCCCCCTCTTTCGCAGGTGATTATACATGGATTCGGTATTCATATATATAAAATTTACATTTAACAGATTCTTGGTAATTGTTCGCCGGAAAAATGGTCTATTACTCTATAGTTGTCCATATATGTATGCATTATTACATTTGCCACAGAGGTCACATTCCTCACTTCTCCAATACGGCATGCATTCTTCCCGGCTTCATATTTATGTAGTATATCGAGCGCCTTTTTTTCATCCTCTTTTGATACAAATATCAAAATACAACCCTCATTTGCTACGCATAGAGGATCTATACCCAGCATTTCACAAGCATTATTTACAGCTTCCGGAATAGGCAATAATTCCTCATATAGAAGTATTTGTCTACCTGACTGTTCTGCTATCTCATTAAGTGTTGATGCAACCCCGCCACGCGTAGGATCTCTCATAAAATGAACATCTATTTTCTCAACAAGCTCTCCTATCATTTTGTTCAAAGGAGCTGTATCACTTGAAATGTCAACATCAAATCCAAGTTCATTTCGTGCAGAAAGAATACTAATACCATGCTCTCCTATCTTTCCGCTAATAATTAATACATCATCAGTTTTAATTCTATCAGAAGATATGGATACACTCTCTTTTATTGTACCAACTCCACATGTATTTATATAAATTCCATCACACAATCCCCTTTGTACAACTTTTGTATCCCCCGTTATTATGTCTACACCACTCTCTGAAGCCGATTTTTTCATGGCATTTACAATGTGACGTAGTTTTTCGAAACTAAACCCCTCTTCTATTATAAATGAAGCTGTCAGGTAACGAGGAGTTGCACCACAGCAACACAGGTCATTAACTGTACCGTTTATTGCAAGATTTCCTATATTACCGCCATTAAAAAAAAGTGGATTCACAACAAAGGAATCTGTTGTCATCGCAATTTTACTTTCGGTCATATTAAACACAGCTCCATCATGAGCCTGGTTAAGAATAGGATTCTCGAATGCAGGATAGATTATATCTTTTATTAATTGCTGCATCAATTTGCCTCCACCTCCATGGGCAAGCTGAACCTTATTCTCAGATACGGTTGTCGGTGACGGGTAAACTGCTTTCATTGTATTATATTTCATATTTTTTAATAGTATTATTTAAACAGTTTTTATAGTAAGCAGCACAAATTCCTTCAGATGTTACCATAGATACACCTTTGGGTGTCATAGGGGTACAACTATTGGCAAAGTATTGACATTGAGTCGGTATAGCCTTTCCACACATTATTATGGAATCCATACAGTAGTTGTCATTTTTTTTTGTGTCTCTAAACTTGTTAAGCTCACTTCTTAAACAAGATCCGGCATCATAAGCTTCAAATCTTTCTTTAAGTCTATATCCCCCATTTGAAAGTTCACCAAAACCTCTTAATTTCTGATTAGCCGGTTCATAAACAGTTTCAAAAACAGATTTCACTACCGAATTTTGTTTTTTGCCGACTGTCCTTGTATATTCATTTTTCACATCACATTCACCTGACTCTAACATTTCAATAGTGGAATACACTGCACATAAAATATCAAAGACCTCAAAGCCGGCTATAACAAATGGCTTGTTGTAACTGGATGATATCTGAAAATAGTCATCATATCCAGTTACGGCACACACATGCCCTGCGGCCAAAACAGCATCAGGGTTTATCATCTCATCTATAAACAGTGAGTTTAAGATACCTGTAACTGAATACAATGAGTGAAGAATAAAAAGATTTCTTAATGATAATTTCTCGGCACACAAAAGAAGTGTTGCATAAAGTGGCATTGTCGTTTCAAAACCAATTCCAAAAAATATTACCTTTTTGTCTGGGTTTTCTTTAGCTATCTTGATTGAATCAATTGGAGAATAAACGACCCTTATATCTCCTCCTTCACTTTTAGCTTCGTTAAGAGTCTTAAATGAACCCGGAACTCTCATCATATCACCGAATGTGAGTATAATATTCTCAGGTATAGTTGACAGAGAAATTACTTCATCAATTTTCTGTTCGGGAGTAATACATACCGGACATCCTGGCCCGTGAATAAACTCTACACTATCAAGAAGCAGTTCTTCTATCCCACTTTTTAATATTGTATTAGTCTGGCCTCCACATACCTCCATAATTTTCCACCTTCGTGTAGCTTTCTTATTAATTGCTTTTATAAGGGAAATTATTTTATGTTTGTCTCTATACTCTTCATTCATAATCATCTACATCTATTTTATCTGTTTTTTGCAGAAGTTCCTCCCAAACACTCAAAGAGCGTAAAGCTTCATCATGATCTATCTTACTTATTGCCATGCCTGCATGTACAAGCACATACTCTCCTATTTCTATATCAATCCACTCTACGCATACATATTTCTGAACTCCGCCAAAATCTACTTTGGCCATCTTTAACTCTGAATTATCATTTATTGACAATATTTTACCAGGAACTGCTAAACACATATATTTTTTATTAATAGAACATTTTATTAACTGAATTGTTCTTATAAAAAAGATAAAAAGTTATGACACATTTCTATGACATTAACATACAGGGACTTGTACAAGGTGTCGGTTTTCGTCCGTTTATATACAAGCTCGCTTTGCAAATGGGTCTAACCGGAAGAGTAAGAAATAATAACGAGGGGGTCAGAATCGAGGTAATATGTACTGATTTTCAGATAAATAATTTTATTAAGAGGATCAAAACAGAGAAACCTGACTGTTCATATATAAATGATATTTTCATAAATGAGCGACCATTAGATGAATCATTTTCACATTTTAGCATCGAAGCAAGTAACCTCGTTTCTGATAAAATAACACGAATAAGTCCGGATATTGCAGTTTGCGACAAGTGCATAAAAGAGATGTACTCTCAAAATCATAGATTATCATTTCCTTTTATAAACTGTACCCACTGTGGTCCGAGGTTCAGCATAATAGAAAAGATACCTTATGACAGAGAAAATTCAAGTATGAATGAATTTCCTATGTGCCACACATGCTCTTCAGAATATGCCGATGTATATGATAGACGTTTTCATGCACAGGCAACATGCTGCAATGAATGTGGACCAATGTACAGTCTCTGCTCTATAGGTACAGATACCAGGGAAACAGATATAAAGAAAATAATACAAATAGCTTCAAGTCATATAAATAGTGGGAAAATCCTACCTATTAAAGGATTAGGCGGATATAATCTTATAGCAGATGCTTTCTGTGCCGGAGCTGTAAAAAAAATCAGAGAACTAAAAAACAGATTCCACAAACCGCTTGCAGTAATGGCAAGAGATATTAATGTTGTGGACATTATCGCAAACGTAGATCATAAAGAAAGAGAAGCGTTATTATCACATCAACGACCAATTGTTGTTTTAGAACTTAAAAAGCAGATAAACATTAATATAAATTCAGGGCTCAACACCATAGGTGTGGTCCTACCTTATTTACCTATACATTATTTACTTTTTGAGCAGTTAAAAACTGATTTCATAATATTCACCAGTGCAAATAAAGAAGGGGAACCTATAATTACAGAAAATGAGGCAGCAAAAGAGTCACTTCTTGCTGATACAGAAATTATTCTTGAAAATAACAGAAGAATCATCAATAGAGTAGACGACTCTGTCGTATGTATAATAAACTCTCGCAAACGAATTTTCAGACGATCAAGAGGATATGTACCAGAAGTTATAACATATACTAAAAATATAACCGGAATACTTGCTCTTGGTTCTCAGATGAATAATTCATTTGCTATTTCAAAAGAACAGGATATTATATTAAGTCAATATATAGGAGAACTTGATGATTATAAAACAAGGGAATTTTTCAATGACAATATATCAAGATTCGAGAAAATGTTTTCGTTTACCCCAAATCTAATAGCTTGTGATATGCATCCCGGATATTACACGAGTCAGGCAGCTGAAATATTATCCAAAGAAAGGAATATACCTGTAATAAGGATACAGCATCATCACGCACACGCAGTATCAGTGATGGCCGAACATAATATTTCTCATGATATTCTTGCTATTGTTTTAGATGGTAGCGGATATGGTACTGACGGTAACATATGGGGAAGCGAATTTTTAATATGCAATAAAAAATATTTTACCAGAGATGCACATTTTGAATATTTCCATTTGCCAGGATCTGAAAGCGCAATCAAAGAACCATGGAAGATAGCGGTTGCTATTTGTCACTCTCTAAACATAGATATTCCTGAAATTATCTCTGACAGATATTTATTAAAGAATATTCAGACTATAAAGCGGATGATAGATTCCGATTTTAATTCGCCGCTTAGCTGTGGTGCAGGGCGAATATTTGATGCCGTATCATCTCTTCTTGGTTTATGCGATTCCATTAAATATCAGGCACAAGCCGCAATTTTACTTGAAGAGTGTGCCCAAAAGGGATATACCGGCAGATATGGAATCTCTGACAGTAACCCTCTAAATATGAAACCTTTATTCGCATCAATCATTAAAGATATTTTAAACAAACGAGATGTTGGTCTTATATCAGCAAGGTTTCACAATACACTCGCTGAAATGATTTTCAGGCAAGGCATAATAAGTATAAACAAACACAAACTCCCAAAACAAGTAATACTCACGGGAGGTTGCTTTCAGAATAAACTCTTATGCAGCATTCTTGAAAACAAGTTTAAAAATTCAGGATTCGACGTTCTTGTACCAATCAGATATAGTTGCAACGACGGATCCTTAGCTATAGGACAAACAATAATTGCAAAAGAAAATTATAACTAATATGCACGAACTATCCATTGCCTGGAGTATAATAGACGAGGCTAAAAAAATCGCCAGTCATAACAATGCATCTATACTACAAAGTATTGAAGTTGATGTTGGACAGATATCCGGCATTGACATTGATTCTCTAAAATTTATACTTAGAAATATTAGCAGAGATGACAATACTATCAAAGATTGTATATACAAATTCAATATAATAAATGTTACAAAAAGATGCAGTCGCTGCAATAATGAATATCAGGTCAGTCGCTTATCTGAGATATGCAATATCTGCGGATGTACAGACTCTACAGTTATTTCAGGAAATGAACTACGCATTGCGTCTATAGAAATTTAATAACCTAAAACTTATTCAAATATGTGTCAAAATCATAGCCATCACGATCATAATCACGATCATAGTCATGATCATAACCATGCTCATCCACATAATGACCATTCTGTTTCCGACAATACAGATGTTATAACAGATCCAACTAAAACAAACGAATCGGACAGAAGAATAATATTCTCAAAGACAAACGTTTTGCAGGAGAATGATATTTTCTCAGAAAGGATAAAGGGATATCTGGATGCTCATAATGTATTTTCATTAAATATCATGAGCTCTCCGGGAGCAGGTAAGACTACCATCCTGGAAAATACAATTAAACACCTTTCAGACAAAATAGATATCAGCGTTATTGAAGGTGATCAGTATACAGACAATGATGCCAACCGCATAAAATCACTCAATGTTCAAGCTGTACAGATTAACACAGGTAACGGATGTCACCTTGAATCATTCTCAGTATATAATGCGCTAAAGAAGATCAAATTGCAAAATTCAGGCATTCTGTTCATTGAAAATGTGGGGAATCTTGTATGTCCGGCAATGTTCAATATCGGTGAAGATGTAAAAGTTGTAGTTATCAGTACGACAGAGGGAGTAGATAAACCTCTTAAATATCCTGCCGTATTTGCTCTTTCAGACATATGTATAATTAATAAAACAGACTTGCTCCCATATCTGAATATAGATATCAATGAGTTAGAAAGCAATATCCGCAAAATAAACAGTAATATAAAAATCTTCAAAGTTTCTTGTACCAAAGAAGATGGGCTTGACAAATGGTATGAATACATTACTAAGTGTCAAAAAAGCAGCGTAATATAGTTAATTAAACAGGCAAACTACAATTTAACAATACAGTAATAATATTTATTATTGTGTATGTAAAATAATATTATATTTTTGCAATTAAAGAAAAGCACTTTAATTAATTGAAGTCCATAAACATTTCTATAATTAAAAATATAAGATTATGTATACCGATATTACTATTACAGAGGTGTTCGAAAACTTTTTCAATCAATATCAGGATATGGAGCTTGCAGAAGAATCATTCAGAGAAACAATGCAGACAGATTCAGATTTGAAAGAGATGTACAGAGAATGGTGCGATGAAACCGGATATACTAATAAAAAAGGTTTCAGATCTTATTTTCAGAACAAACACGAGTCGGATAACATTTGGGATTCTATTTTCCCTAATTCCGAGGAATATGAAGGATACGATCAATAAATCCTTTAGTCTATAACTATTTTAAAACAAATGACATTAAATAACAAAGGCGGAAAATCCTATGATTTCCCGCCTTTGTTATTCTTTTATAGTAACTACCATATATAGTTAAATCCAAAGCTCAACATCTCCTTAAATTGAAAAAGATCCTCTTTAGTTGTGTCATCAAGTCTTAGATGAGTCTGTATCTTGGTAGAGAAAAATTTACTAATCACAAAATCAAAAACATTCTCAAAATCACCCTGTACACTCTCATAGTTCGTAAAGTAGTACAAACGAGAAGTCCAGACTATAGATTTACTTATTTTCCATGTAAATTTATTAGTAAAAGACGAACCGACCTGACTTAATGAATGTTTTCCTTCATCTATACCATATCTTGTTTCATCAATCTCATCAATATTTGCTACATATTTTAGATTATAAGAAACCGGTGCAAGCAGCATAGACCAATTGAATGATTTCTTTTTATTTTCAAATTTGTAATCCATACCGACCGAGAAATTTATCTCGGCTGGAGAAAGAAACTGGTTGAGAAGCTCATCAGTATTTGCCTTATAATTATCAAAAATCTGTGTTTTAAAATTTACGGCTGTAGCATAATACCAGCGTCTAAAAGCCTTATATCCATATTTAGAGTTAATCTGCAACAAGTTGTCATTTACCCTAAATGGTCTCATTGTGTCGGCCTCGGTTGTATAAAAACCAGTCTTTAGATCAATTGTCGTTTCAAATTCTGTTTTACCTTTCTCATCAAAGAATTTAACTCCGAAATTCTGAATACTCAATACATTTATATTACTCTCCCCTCCCTGGTACCAGTTGTCTGAAACATGATTTTGCGAAAACTGAATTGCGCTCTTCATTGAAGTTACCCATCTGTCGGCTTTGGGCAATCCAATTTTTAAAGCTGTAGCGTTTATAGGTGGCACTGTATAGTCAAAGGCTACACCGGTTGCCTCTGTCGCAAGTTTTGAGAGTGTCGGTCCAACCTCCATTGTTTCAAAATCAAAGCGTGCTATGCGGGCATTTTCCGATAACACCTTATTTTTTGATTTACTAATCAACCTATCAGTAAACAACGCATTATCAAGCCACGCTATATCTGATATTTTCTCATAAACAGATCCATTAGACAGACCTTTCCAGTTAAGAGGTTCTATTTTAGCTCGATAAACCAACGGCAGGGTTAGGGAACTAATACACGAAAGTCCCTCTTTATTAAATACGGAGTCTACAATTGTTGTATCTGCAATAATAACCTTTGCTTCATCAGATAGATAGCATAAAGTCAACTCATCAGTAGCAATTTCGTTTACTATATTTTTTTCTTCTGCTGAAATATAAGCTCCATTACACAATAACATTAATAACCCGACCGAAAATTTCCTAAACATATATAACACCTTTAATTATTAGCTATAATTTCTCAAGTTGCAAATTTACAGATTATTCTCTTTCTTTTAAACGATATTTTATACAAAAAAATTAAGTTATACATATTTATAATGTGAATAATCATTTTTATAAATCAAAAAGGTTTTAATTTAATAAAAAAACTTCTTTTTGCAGGCTACTTAAAGCATAATGATGCTCTATTATGCATTTTTTTTGTACTTTTGTCTTCCAGTTCTAAATGTATAATTATAACATATAATATTTTCATAGTGGAAACCAAGTACATATTCGTAACTGGGGGAGTAACTTCTTCTTTAGGTAAAGGTATCATTTCTGCATCTCTGGCAAAACTTCTTCAGGCCAGGGGATATCGTGTAACCATTCAAAAATTCGACCCGTATATTAACATCGATCCGGGTACATTAAATCCATACGAGCACGGAGAGTGTTACGTTACAGTAGATGGTCACGAAGCAGACCTTGATTTGGGGCATTATGAACGTTTCACAAACGTAGAAACAACACGTGCTAACAACATCACAACAGGACGCATCTATCAAAATGTAATTGAGAAAGAGCGTCGCGGAGACTATCTTGGAAAAACAGTACAGATTATCCCGCACATCACAGACGAAATCAAACGCAACGTAAAACTTTTAGGAACAAAAAATCAGTATGACTTTGTTATAACTGAAATTGGTGGTACGGTAGGTGATATCGAATCATTACCATTCCTTGAGAGCGTGCGTCAGCTAAAATGGGAGCTTGGCAAAAACTGTATGGTGGTACACCTTACATATGTGCCTTATATCGCGGCTGCCAAAGAACTTAAAACAAAACCTACACAACACTCGGTTAAGCATCTTCAGGAAGTTGGTATCCAGCCGGATATCCTTGTACTTCGCACAGAACACGAACTTACGGCGGATGTTCGCCGCAAAGTTGCGCTTTTCTGTAACGTTGATCCTTCCGCGGTGTTCCAGTCTATAGACGTTCCTTCAGTATTTGAAGTGCCTCTTCGTATGCAAGACCAGGGACTTGACGAGATTGTATTGCAAAAAGTTGGTCTTCCTGTAGGAGAAAAGCCTGCGCTTGCGCCATGGAAAGAGTTCCTTAACAAAATATATAACGCAACAGAAATTGTTACTATCGGGATAGTAGGTAAATACGTCGAACTACAGGACGCTTATAAATCTATCAACGAAGCTTTATTTCAGGCTGCCACATATAATAACCGTAAGCTAAAACTTGAATTCATACATTCTGAAAAACTGACAAACGAAAACGTTGCAAGCCAGCTTAAAGATCTTGACGGTATAGTTATAGCTCCGGGATTTGGAAACAGAGGTATAGAGGGTAAATTCGTTGCGCTTAAATATGCACGTGAAAACAATGTACCTACATTCGGTATATGTCTTGGTATGCAGTGTATGGTTATCGAGTTTGCACGCAACGTACTTGGATATGACGACGCCAACTCAACAGAAATGGATGTTAAGACGAAACACAATGTCATCGACCTTATGGAAGAACAGAAAAGTGTTTCAAACTACGGCGGCACAATGCGTCTTGGAGCTTACGAATGTACTCTTACTCAGGGCTCTAAAGCAGCTAAAGCATACGGTTCTACTGATATTAAAGAACGTCACCGTCACCGTTTTGAGTTCAACAGCGATTACCGTGCGGAATTTGAGAAGGCAGGAATGAAGTGTGTAGGTGAAAATCCTGAAACTCATCTTGTTGAGGTTGTTGAGATACCTGAACTAAACTGGTTTATCGGTACTCAGTATCATCCTGAATATACAAGTACCGTACTTAAACCAAATCCGCTGTTTGTTGATTTTATCAAAGCGGCTATTGAAAACAAAAAAAACTGATTGATATAATTTTCTATGGATAAAAATTCTATAACCGGATTTCTGCTTATAGGGCTTCTTGTCTTTGCTTTTTCTTGGTATAACAAGCCAAGCGAAGCTCAGCTTGCGGCAAAACAGCGCTATCAGGACTCCGTCGCTTTGGTTAAAGCGGGACAACAGCGCATAGAAGCAGAGAGACTTGCTCTTGAACAAAATATAGCGGACAATTCTGAGAATCTTTCAGATTCAGCAAGACAAGCCGTTCTTACCGCCGAATTTGGTTCATTCGCTTCATCTGCGACAGGTAAAAACGAGATTATTACGCTTGAAAATGATCTGTTAGAACTTCGTCTGTCTACAAAAGGTGGTTTGATAAGCTATGCCCGCCTTAAAGAATATAGTTCTCTTGACTCACTTCCTCTTATACTTTTTGATGAAAGAGACGACAGCTATGGTTTTACATTCATCACAGCCAACCAAAGAGTTATCAATACAGCAACAATGTATTTTGAGGCTGTCAACAAAACTGACAATAGC
This sequence comes from uncultured Bacteroidales bacterium, assembly GCA_947074165.1. Classification (GTDB taxonomy): domain Bacteria; phylum Bacteroidota; class Bacteroidia; order Bacteroidales; family JAUNSR01; genus JAUNSR01. The sequence goes on along the minus strand of CAMTOT010000017.1, from coordinate 2,924 downwards.
GTAACTCTACGCCTTTCAGCCGGAGACAACGCATATATTGACTTCGTATACTCTATACAGCCTGAAAGCTATGTAGTCAAATTTGACATTAATCAGTCAAATATGGGACGTCACCTGGCACCGAACACATCATATGTAAATATGTTTTGGGAACAGACTATGCGACGTCAGGAAAGAGGCAAAGTGTTTGAAGAGCGTTACAGCAATCTATATTACAAATTTGTAGCAGATGATGTTGACTACCTTAGCGCTTCAGGCGACGCAAAAGAGACATTTACTAACCGCCTGAAATGGATTGGTTATAAAAATCAGTTCTTCTCTTCAGTACTTATCTCACGCGACGGTTTTGGTGCTTCCGTTCTTGACTCACGTTTCCTTAAAAACGATCCGTTATATCTTAAAAAATTCCGTTCTGAAGCAGAAGTAGACTTCAACCTTGCCAACGCTAATCCGGCATCATTTGATTTCTTCTTAGGACCAAACTCCTACCCTCTTCTTACGGATATAGATAAAGAACTTGGTGGTGATCTTGAACTTACGCAGCTTGTTCCGCTTGGCATGAGCGTATTCCGCTGGGTGAATAAATTCCTTGTTATCCCTACATTCTCATTCCTTAGCAAGTTTATAAGCAACTACGGTATCATCATTCTTCTTCTTACAATCTTTATCAAGATGATATTGATGCCGTTTACATACAAGTCTTATATCTCACAGGCTAAGATGAAAACACTTCGTCCGGAGATACAAGAGATAAACGCTAAGTACCCGGGACAAGACAACGCGATGCAGCGTCAGAAAGCGACAATGGAACTTTACGGCAAAGCGGGTATCAATCCGATGGGAGGATGCCTTCCTATGGTACTTCAGATGCCTATTCTATTTGCAATGTTCCAGTTCTTCCCGTCTTCAATAGAGTTGCGCGGAGAGTCATTCCTTTGGGCACATGACCTTTCGTCATATGATTCAATTTTCAGCTGGGATGCGTATATTCCGATTATCACTCCATATTTTGGTAATCATATAAGCTTGTTCTGTCTTCTGATGACCGTTACTAACATCATCTACACACGCCTTAACATGGCTAATTCGGCAGGACAAGAGCAAATGCCAGGTATGAAGATCATGATGTACGGTATGCCGCTTATGTTCCTTTTCATTTTCAACAATTACGCGGCAGGTCTTAGCTACTACTACTTCATCTCGACGCTTATCACAATCGGACAGACATATCTTTTCCGTCTGTTTATCGATGAAAATAAACTTAAAACCGAGATGCTTGCAAATGCTAAAAATCCTAAGAAAAAAACAGGATTCATGGCACGTCTGGAAGAAGCTCAACGCCTTCAGCAGGAGCAGGTAAAAAGACAGCAGCAGCAGAAAAACAAAAGAAAATAAGATAAAGCTTTAATAGCTTATTAGCAGAAGCGGAATTTTACTTACCCATCTATCTGGTGCAGAAGTAAAGTTCCGCTTCTTTTTGTAATCACCGTATTTTTACCTTAACGCTGAGAAATAAACAAATGAAATCTATAGAAAAATATTTCAACCTGGAGCAACACGGTTCTAATATCAAAAGAGAAATAGTAGCCGGAATAACTATCTTTATGACAATGGCTTATATCCTCATTGTCAATCCCGCCGTATTATCATCAACCGGCATGGACAAAGATGCCATATTCACCGCGACAGCAGTTTCTGCTTTCTTCGGATGTATCTTTATGGGATTAATGGCAAATCTGCCAATAGCACTGGCTCCGGGAATGGGGCTTAACGCATTCTTTGCCTATACCGTGGTGATCCAGATGGGATACTCATGGGAGATGGCACTTACCGCCGTATTTATTGAAGGAATAATATTTATCTTACTTACTCTGTTTAATATCCGTGAGGCCATAGTAAGAGCTATACCTGCAGTAATGAAACTAAGCATCTCCGTAGGGATAGGACTTTTCATCACAACAATAGGATTTGTTAATTCGGGCATAATAGTAAAAGGCAATGCACTATCTATGCTTGGCAATCTACACGAACCGTCTGTATATCTCACGCTGATATCTGTTATGATATGCGGTGCTTTGCTTATTAAACAGGTAAAAGGCGCTCTGCTCATAGGCATTATTGCCACTACAATTATCGGCATACCTTTGGGTGTTGTAACACTGGGCGAAGGCTTTGCTTTCTTCAGTATGCCTCCATCAATCGCACCTGTATTTGCGAAACTGGATTTCTCAAATATATTTTCACTTGACATGCTTATCATTGTGCTTACATTTATTTTTATGGACCTGTTTGATACTGCAGGCACTCTTATTGCTGTATGCACAAAAACAAATATCATAGATAAAGATGGCAACATCCCGAAAAGTAAACAGGCATTCCTTTCCGACGCGTTTGCCACAACACTCGGTGCTGTGCTTGGCACAAGTACGGTTACATCATTTGTAGAAAGTGCATCAGGAGTAGCAGAAGGAGGACGTACGGGACTTACATCTATCACTACGGGCATATTATTTATACTGGCTCTGTTCTTCGCGCCGCTTTTTGCCATCGTGCCTACTGCCGCAACATCAGCTGCTTTGATAATAGTTGGTCTGTTTATGATAACGCTCGTTACCGAAATTGATTTCGAAGAGTACCGCAACGCCATACCAGCATTTGTAACAATAATAATCACGCCTCTTAGCTACAGCATAGCAGACGGCATCATATTCGGAGTCCTTTCATACGTTACATTACATATGCTGTCAGGTGATTTCAGGAAAGTAGGATTTCCTCTTTATATACTTGCAGCCGTATTTCTTGCCAAACTGATATGGCTATAATAAAGAGAGGATTTAATTGCTTAAATTCGTACAATCATCACATCTGTACACTTAAACTAAACAAATTATAAATTGTCTGCTAATGAGTAAAATTAAATTTTC
>CAMTOT010000016.1 GCA_947074165.1 uncultured Bacteroidales bacterium | reverse complement strand
CATCGGCTTATTTATATGAACAGATGCAAATTATGCACAAAAACATCCAAATAATAATATACCTAAATAAAAATACACTGAAAACTAATTATATTTGTGGGCTGATGTCGATGCGGCTCTATAAATTAATGGCATAAAAATTAACTACTTAAGCCTTTCTATCAAGGGAATCCCAATATAAATAAGAGTATGATGAAACAAATCCTGTGCACTTTAATATCCGTTATATCTTTGTTTACAGCTATACCTGCAAATGCGGATCATATTAAAATTGATCATTATTCCGTGAAAGACGGTTTGTCTGAAAACACTGTGGTATCTATGTTTCAGGACAGAAAAGGGATAATGTGGTTTGGGACCTTTGCCGGTCTTAACCGATTCGACGGCTACACTTTTCGCACTTTCAAAGTAAACACAGAGTCCAAAAGCGGTCTTGCTCATAGTAGGATTGATCATATCACTGAAGACACATACGGGTTTCTTTGGCTTATTACCTATACCGGATTGGTACAGCGTTTTGATCCGCGCACAGAAGAATTCTTAAATATACCTGACTTTGAGACATCACTTCCCAAAAATGATTCTCCGATCGTAAAACTTCATAGTTTTGCTTCCGGTGAGATATGGCTTATCACCAAATCTAATGGTGTATATTGTGCTCAAACCAATGCCAGCGATTCCACTCTTACCATTCGACACTTTGGGAAAGAAAATAAGCTTATAAACACAAACTATACTAATGCTATACATAAAGACTGGCAGAAAAACGTATGGTTGATGAGCGAAAACGGACTTGTGCAGATATCCAATAATCTAAAGGATATTAATCATTATTTTGAAGAAAATCAGGAAGGTAAAACAAAAGGAAGCCAGGAGTTTCTTTGTGCCATGGAGCTTGATAACGAGATACTTTTCGGGGCTTCTTACGGACGTATATGGAGCTTTGATAAAGCATCGCAGAGTTTTAAGCTGCAGAAAATGCCGGTCAACTCCAATATAACAGATATTAAAAAACTTTCTGATAATAAATTTATTGTTCTTACATCCAAAGACGGATTTATAGTGCTTGACAGAAAAAACAATACTATAGATCAATATAATAAATCTACCAATCAGGCGGTAATGTCTGATAAAATGATATCAAGTTACATTGACCGTAAAGGAAATGTATGGATAGAAACAGCCGCCGACGGTGTGCTTCATTTTAACTCTACAAATAATAAGCTTGATAATTTTGTAGTAAAAACAGATGAGACAAGCCGCGATTTGCTGCATCCTAACTTTTTTATCTTTGAGGACAAACACTCCAATTTATGGGTGCATCCAAGGGGAGGTGGCTTCTCAAGATATAACCGTATAGATAATACACTTGAGCCATTTTATAATAGACCGGGCTCCGCAGATAGACGCTTTTCCAATCTTATGCACTCGGCTATGTCTGACGCTCAGGGGAATCTATGGATGTGTACATACTCAAAAGGTCTTGAAAAGATCCGTTTCCTGAGCTCTGAATTCCGCCTTGTTAAGCCAAATCCTACACATAAAGGATTGTATGAAAATGAGGTACGAGCTGTTTTTGAAGATCGTGACGGATATCATTGGATAGCTACAAAAGACGCGAGTATATATATGATGGATAAAGATTTTAATAATCTTGGCTATCTTTCAAAAGACGGGCGCATAAATAAAGGAGAGAAGCTGAATGTGCTTGGATATTGCTTTTATCAGGATAAAAAAGGACGTATCTGGATTGGTACTAAAGGAGTCGGTATATACCTTGTTTCGCGACGTAACACAGGAGGAGATCTCGCTTTTGATATAAATAACTTCCGTTCGGCGCAAAATGACATCTATAGTCTTTCGCATGACGCGGTTTATACATTCTTTGAAGATAAAAATAGCAGACTTTGGATAGGTACCTTCGGCGGAGGTGTAAATATGGTTGATGAAAATGACGGACGTATTGAGTTTATTAACCACAGAAATACTCTTCGTTCATATCCTATATCCCAATGTCAGAAAGTACGTCATATAGCATCCGATAGTATTGGTAATATCTGGGCTGCCACAACAAACGGCATGGTTTGTTTTGAAGAGAACTTCTCGTCGGCGGGTTCAATTAAATTTACTCAGGTTTCTCCGGGTAAAGCAGACTATGAAGATGCCAATCTGTATGATATGCACTATATCTACACAACTAAAGATAAGCAGATGTTTCTTGCCTCGGCAGGCAGCGGACTTCTTAAAATGGTAAAATTTGACGGCGCGCAGTCGCAGTTTATCGTATACTCCAAAGCAGAAGGTTGTGTAAGTGATATTATTCTTAATATACAGGAGGATGAACGTGGTAAACTATGGATGTCCTCTGCTCATGGTATTTCAAGTTTTAATATAGCAGACAGTCAGTTCAATCTATATGATTCAAGCAATGGTTTGGAGAGTGAGGATTTTTCTGAAGCGTCAGTTTTAAAGCTTAAAGACAATCGTATCGCAATGGGTTCTAACGCGGGACTTTATATTTTTGATCCTTCCAAAATCAGAAAAAATAATTTTATACCGCCTCTTGTGTTTACCGGATTCCAGATCTCAAACCAAAATGTAGAGATCGGGGCTGAAGATTCGCCGCTTACTAAGTCTATAGATTATATAGATACACTTATATTGCAGCATAACCAATCTGTTTTTACCATATCATTTGCCGCGATGGATATGGAGAATACACGCAATATAGAATATGCGTATAGATTGAAAGGTTTTAATGACGACTGGACTATCTTAAGAGAGATTCCTAAAGTGACGTATACCAACCTGCCAAAGGGAGACTATGTCTTTGAAGTAAAATCAACTAATAGCGACGGCGTTTGGGTTGAAAATACCAGACGGATAAACATTGAAGTGAAACCGGCATTCTGGCAGTCAACTATTGCTTACGTCATTTACGCGCTAATCTTTATCAGCGTACTTCTGATCTTCTTTTATATACAGTATGTATTTTTCAAGCTGCGCAATAAAGTAGATATAGAGCATAAAGTGTCTAACCTAAAACTCAGATTCTTTACAGATATCTCTCATGAGCTTCGCACTCCGCTTACTTTGATAGCTTCGCCTGTTGAGTATCTTATCAAAAATGAAGAAATGAGTGACTCTGCAAAAGCTCAGATGATTGTAGTGCAGCGTAATGTAGATCGTATGTTGCGTCTTGTAAATCAGATCCTCGATTTTAGAAAGATTCAAAACGCAAAGATGAAATTGAAGATAGAAAAGATCGCTATTGGCGAATTTGTATCACAGGTAGGTGAGAACTTTATGCGAATTGCGGTCGAGAAGGAGATTAAATACACGTACAGTGATAAGTCAAACGATATATCAATATGGGCGGATAAAGATAAGTTAGAGAAAATAATTTTCAACTTACTGTCTAACGCTTTCAAATTTACTCCTGCCGGCAAGAGAATTGAGGTTGAAGTGATATCTTCTGATGAATCTGTGACTATCCGTATTCAGGATGAGGGGGTAGGAATGTCTAGAGATAAACTGTCAAGACTGTTTGAGCGCTTTGAAAGCTCAGTCAATTATGAAGGCTTCCAACCGGGTACAGGCATAGGTCTGTCACTGACGAAGGAGCTTGTTGATATGCATCACGCTACTATCCTTGCAGATAGTCAGGGAGGGAAAGGTACCTGGTTTGCAGTTAGCTTCCGTCTTGGTAACAAACATTACAAAGATGATGTCGATTATATCGTGGAGGATGATGATATTCCGGAACTGGAAGAAGATACACAGGTCGTGATTCCTAATGCTGAAACTCCAGAAGGGATTAACGACAAGCAGTCTATTTTGATCGTTGAAGATAATAAGGATCTTCGCGAGTTTCTTACTACTGTTCTTGAGAAGGAGTATCGTATTATCCAGGCATGCAATGGTGTCGAAGGGCTGCATAATGCTTACGATAACCTGCCTGATATAATAATCTCTGATGTCATGATGCCGGAGATGGATGGTATTAAGCTTACACATCACCTTAAAGATGATGTTCGTACGAGCCATACCCCGGTTATACTTCTTACTGCGAAAACAGCGATGGAGGATAGACTTGAAGCATTGAGTGCCGGAGCTGATGATTATATAACCAAGCCGTTTAGCGCGGAGTATCTTGAAGCCCGTATAAAGAACCTGCTTGGACAGCGTCAGAAGCTGCAGGAGTTGCTTATAAGTAAACTTGCGCATACTGAATCTGAAGGAGGTAAGATAGAGGTTGCTCCGTCTATACCTAACGTAGTATCGCAGGATGATATATTTATCCAGAATCTTATAAACTCTCTTGAAGAGAATATGGAGAATTCAGAGCTTACAGTTGATGACCTTGTGTCGTTCGCAGGCCTTAGCCGCTCTGTATTCTTTAAAAAGCTGAAGAGTCTTACCGGTCTTGCTCCTATTGAGTTTATCAGGGAGATGCGTATCAAACGCGCTGCTCAGCTTTTAGAGACACAGCAATATAATGTATCTCAGGTAGCTTATATGGTAGGTATGAACGATCCTCGTTATTTCAGCCGCTGCTTTAAGCAAAAGTATGAAATGACGCCTACTGAATATAAAGAGAAGCACGCGCCAAAAGAGCAGAAAGTATAATTTATATACAACATTAATAAGAATCCCGTTTTCATCTGTCTTTCAGATTGAAAACGGGATTTTTTTATGGATTTTCTATAGTTGCTATCCTTTTACAGAAATCTCCCAACCAATACTATATGTGAATCAGCTGTTGCCGATATCGGCAACCGTTGATTCTGACTTTGGAATCAACTGATTCCCAAGTCGGCAACAGCCGTTGCCGATACAGGCAACGTAAGTTTCGTATATAGTATTAGTTGGGAGATTTCTGTAAAAGGGTGAGGGGATATATCAAATACAGCTGCTGTTGCTACCACATTTATGAGTTAAAAGATATTATGTTTATTAAACGTTAAGTGATAAGTGCTGTTTTTGTTCATTACTTTGATGAAAATTTACATCAATTATGCTTCTGTAAATATATAAGATGATTTTATGTATTAAGTTTGTAATACAAGAAAGATAAACTGATTGACCGGTTTATGAATTGAATATGAAATGTTTATTGTTTATGTATTAAATATATATTATACAATAACTTTTTGTTGCGATTTTAATTGATAAATGGATAGATAGAGTTTTTTTAAGTTACCGGTCAATGAATAATACACTGTATTTAATACACCATTTAATTAATCTAAGAAGAGGTATTTTTATTTAGAAAGATGAGTTGTCAGAAAAAATCCCCAAAACTTAGTAATGGTAAAAGATGAAGTCACAAATAGCTTGTCAGTGGTCAGAGTTAAATAGAAACTCGATCTCTGGTAACAATTTGTGATACTCAACTGTGTGTGTGCTTGTGTGATGATGAAAATAACCATAACTACAGATAATATGCAGAAAAGAAGTAAATATCTAAATCCGGGCCGATGCGCTTTGATTTTTGCATTCGTGGCTGCTCCCGTATCAGGTCTGCTTGCTCAGATTAAGATTACAGGAACGGTTGTTGATAAGATGAATGAGCCGGTAATCGGCGGGTCGATTCTTGTAAAAGGTACAACGATAGGTACTATTACGGATATTGACGGTAACTATGAGATTGAAGTGCCTAAGGCAGGTCAGACTCTTGTTTATTCATATATCGGTATGCAGAGCAAAGAAATGTCGGCTAAGGGTGGTCAGATGAATGTAACTCTTGAAGAGACAAGCCAGGCTCTTGATGAGGTCGTTGTAGTCGGATACGGTACGCAGAAGAAGCGTGACCTTACCGGTTCGGTGGCTTCGGTAAACAGTGAGGCTTTGAAAGACGTGCCGGTAGCATCGGCGGCAGAGGCGATTTCTGGTCGTCTGGCAGGTGTGCAGGTTACCTCTACAGAGGGTTCTCCCGACGCTGAGGTGAAAATACGTGTGCGTGGCGGAGGTTCGATCACAGGAGATAATACACCGCTTTATATTGTTGACGGATTTCCTGTAAGCTCGATTTCAGATATACCACCGGGTGATATTCAGTCGATAGACGTTCTTAAAGACGCTTCATCGACAGCTATTTACGGATCGCAGGGAGCTAACGGTGTAATCATCGTAACAACAAAAACACCAAAAGACGGTTCTAAATTCTCACTAAACTATAATGGTTCATTCGGCGTAAGAAAGATCGCTAAGACTCTTGACGTTATGGATCCTTATGAGTTTGTGAAATGGCAGGCCGAATCGAATATCATAAACAATAACACTACTTATGATAAGCGCTTTGACGGAGTACAGGAAGGCTATACTAAATACTTTGGCGGACTTGATAATCTTGAATCTTACAGAGGTGTAGAGGGTAATGATCATCAAAACGAGATCTTCGGTCGCACTGGATATATGTCAAACAACAATATCAGTATAACCGGAGGAAGCGAGAATGTAAGTTATAATGCTTCTTATGCCCGCACGGATGATAAGGCTATCATGCTTGACTCAAAATATACACGAAACAATCTTGCGTTTAAATTAAACGCGAAGCCATATAAATTCTTAAAACTGAACTTCAGTACACGTTATACCGATACTCAGGTAGAGGGAGCAGGAGCTACTGAGACAAATGAAAAATCATCTTCAGATTCACGTCTTAAAAATGCGGTTATTTATACGCCGATTTCACTTAAGCTAACGGAAAGTGAGAATGATGATGATGAAGATGCAGCCGGCGGACTGATTGATCCTGTATTGTCGATAAAAGATAATTACAGATTCCAACATAAGAAGAATTTCTCAATAAACGGAGGCGCGAGCCTTGATCTTATGAAAGGATTGACATTGCGCTCTGAGCTTGGTATTGAGACAAACAGAAGTGATGATAACAGATACTACGGCACTTCTACTTACTATTCTCAGAATGCCGCAAGTATTAAGAATGCCCCTGCTGTAATTATTACAGATACGGATATTAACCGTTTCCGTAATTCAAATACGCTAAACTGGAATAAGAAGTTTAATAAAAGTCATAATCTGGGAGTGCTTGTAGGGCAAGAGCTTACTACTTACGAGAAGAGTGTTAAGACAACTCTTGTAGAGGGCCTTTCTGAAGGGTTTTCTCCTGAGGAGTCATTTAACATGACACCGGACGGTAAGTTTTCTACAACAGATAACAGACATTTCCGCGATAAAAATATTCTTTCGTTCTTTGGTCGTGTAAACTACGATTATAAGGGCAAGTATCTATTGACAGGTACAATGCGTGCTGACGGTTCGTCAATGTTCGCTGCAGGAAACCGTTGGGGTTATTTCCCATCAGTAGCCGGTGCATGGCGTATATCAGATGAAGGATTTATGGCAGAGGCGGCAGAGACGTGGTTGTCTAACTTAAAATTAAGATTAAGTTTCGGTACAGCCGGAAATGACCGTGTGTCGAGCGACTATTATCAGGCATGGGAGAGCAAATCAACGTCTTATGTAAATGATGAGCTTTCATACTGGACTCCGGGTAATGCTCTGTATAATCCGGATATTAAGTGGGAGACTACATTCACGCGTAACCTTGGTCTTGATTTCGGATTTTTCAATAATCGTCTGAGCGGAGCGGTAGAATTGTACTGGAACTCTACAAAAGACCTTTTGATTAATATGCCTCTTTATGGTACCGGTTATGAGTATCAGACACAGAACATCGGTTCTACATCAAACAAAGGTGTTGAGGTGCAGCTAAACGGAGTTATCGTTGATAAGAAAAAATTCGGACTTGATGTCGGTTTCAATGTCGGAATGAATAAGAGTCGTGTTGATGACCTTGGCGGACTTGACGAGATGACAGCTAACTCTGGATGGAACAGCCGTATTTCAGACGACTATAAAGTATATGTCGGTCAACCTGTAGGTCTTATGTACGGATACGTAACTGACGGTTTCTACACAACAGACGACTTCTTGTTTGACACTAACGGAGACGCTATCCTTGATAAGAATGGTAAATGGCAGCTTAAAGACGGAGGTGTAGATAACAGTTCGATAACAGGCAATGCATGGGGTCCGGGAGCGCTTAAGCTAAAAGACCTTGACGGAGACGGCAAAATAACATCTGCGGACAGAACCGTTATTGGTAACTCTAATCCGAAGTTCCAGGGAGGTTTCAATATCAATATGAGATATGGTAACTTCGACTTGTCTTCAAACTTTACGTTTGTAATCGGAAATGATATTTACAATGCCAATAAAATAGAATTTACAAGCAACGATACAAATCGTTACTACAGAAATATGCTTAACTCAATGCGTTCGGAGAATCGTTATTCGAGAGTTGATATGTCAACAGGAGAAGTGATTTATAATGCTAATCAGCTTAATTCGATGAATGCTAACGCTACAATGTGGTCGCCTAATTATCAGTTTATCGTTCATTCATGGGCTATAGAAGATGGGTCATTCCTTCGTCTTAATAACCTGACATTAGGATATACATTGCCAAAATCGCTTGTACATAAAGCGAAACTATCGAATGTGCGTGTATACGCTACAGGTACTAACTTATTTTGCCTGACTAAATACTCAGGATATGATCCTGAAGTAGACTCTCGCCGTAAGACTCCTCTTACACCAGGTGTAGACTACTCAGCGTATCCGAAGAGCCGTTCGTTTAGTGTCGGTGTTAATTTGACTCTGTAATAAGTAATTAAATTATTAAGATTATGATTCGTAAATTATTATATTCCTTTTCACTAATGGGGTTGCTGGTTACGGCGACCTCATGTGAGGACACTTTGGAAACTCGTTCTGACTCTCAGTTATCTACTGAACAGGTCTTTTCAAATATCCAGAATGCGGAAAACGCGATGGTCGGAGTGTATAACTCAATGATGCAGGAAAGAGCATTCCGTAATACGCTTGTAGGTCCGATGATGACAAATACAGACGCTGAAATATATAGCTCAACTAAAAGCAGCGCTACTATAATAGCAAGATACAGTTACTCAACTTCACTTACCGAAGTGGGTATGAATCAAAGCAATGCCTCAGATCCATGGAGCCGTTTGTATCACTCAATAGAACTATGTAATCATATTATTGCCTATATTCCTCAATACGGAGATATGAGCAATGAGAGATTTCAATATTTATATGGAGAGGCTCTGACGCTTAGAGCATTCTTCTACAGTACACTTATCAAAACATGGGGTGATGTGCCGGGACGTTTCGAACCGATGACCAACAGCACTATCTATGTAGGTAAGATGCCTCGAGCAGAAATGTACGCAAAACTGTTTGCTGATCTTGATGAAGCGGAAAAGAATGTGCCTTGGGCAGGAGAGATAAACTATACTGCTACAGTGGAGAGAGTTAATAAAGAGTTTGTAAAGGGTCTTAAGGCTCGTATCGCCCTTGCTGCGGCAGGTAAGGCATTGCTTCCTTCAGGTACTTACGGAGAGATTGACTATGTGTTTGATAACGCGTCAGACCGAGAGAATCTAATGAAGCTTGTTCTTAAAGAAACAGATGAGATACTTGCTTCTACATCTTTTAAACTGGCTGCTACTTACGATAAAGTATTTAAAGATCAGTGCGCGGATGTGATTTCGACCGGAAGAGAATCAATCTTTGAGATACCGTCAAGTACAAGCCGCGGAGAGTTTATGTCTTTCCTTGCGCATAAAAGAGATGTCTCAGAGAGCGACAATAAAGATCCGTATACAGACGCTAAGCTTAACGGTAGAATATATATGAATCCGGCTCTTTTTTATGGTTATGAAAAAGGCGATTTGAGAAGAGATATATGTGTATTGCCTTATTATTTCACCAATGGAACGGCTAAGTTCGCTTCAAACGCAAATACTCTTTATCTTTCAAAATGGAGAGTAGAATGGATGAATCGCACCATTAATTCAAAAGACGACGGAGTAAATCCGATGATTATGCGTCTTGCCGATATCTATCTGATGAATGCAGAGGCGAATATCTATTTTGATAATCTATCAGAAGCAAGAACAAAGATTAAGGCTGTGAGAAGCCGTTGTTTTGAGACTGCTTCACAGGCATCTGCATCTGTAGACGCTGCAGTATCTAAGGAAGATTTATTGAAGTTTTTGCAGAAAGAAAGAGCTTATGAATTTATAGGAGAAGGCTTGAGACGCTGGGATTTGATGCGTTGGGGTATTCTTAAGGAAACTCTTGATGAGTCAAATGAAGGTATGAAGGCGTTGCGTCCGACAGACTCTAAGACATATATCAGCGTATGGTATAGAAAAAGTACCGAAAACGTGTTTGATGTATGGGGATTGAATGAAGGTGAGACAGAAGCTAATCTGCCACAGGACGGTGGTAAATGGACTAAGGTAGAGAAGTGGATACAATCAACATCTTTCTCAAACTATATTAATGCGTTGTACGACTCAAATAATGTATTTACGGGTAAAGACGGTGAGTTCATACGTGACCTGATGCCAATTATGCCAACCGTGACTACAAATGCACAAATTAAAAATGATTATAACTATTGATCTCTGTCGAATCATCATCACACAAGACAAGAATTAAAATAATAAATTACTGAATTATCTGTACAGGCCGCTATGTTATGTGAATAAGCAAGCGGCCTGTTTTTTTATTTTTTTATTAATAAAAAACAGTAAATACTATGAAGCAGCTATGTTAAGAGTTAATTTTGCAATATATAAATTGAATTTCCATATAATACTACGCGATGAATACAAGAAGACTCAGCGTGCTGTTTAGCGCGATTTTACTTATTTCAATCTGTTTTTCTTTTACGACAAAGAAGTATCCGGTCATTTTTATGATAGGTGATTCCACTATGGCTAATAAAGACCTTCGTGGAGGAAATACAGAAAGAGGCTGGGGGCATGTGCTTCCCGGATTTTTGCCACAGGAAATTGAAGTGGCGAACTATGCAATGAACGGCAGAAGCTCAAAAAGCTTTCGTTCGGAAGGTATATGGCAAAAGGTCTATGACAGAATCAAACCGGGTGACTATGTATTTATTCAGTTTGGGCATAATGACCAGAAAACTGATGAGGCGCGTTACTCAGAGCCGGAGACAACATATAAATCAAATCTGAAAGAGTATATACGCGAGACACAGGAAAAAGGTGGTATACCTGTATTGTTTACATCTATAGCAAGACGTAAATTTGATGAAAACGGGGAGATGATGGATACTCACGGTCGCTGGATTGGAGCTATGAAAGAAGTGGCTGCCGAAACAGGTGTAAAGATAATTGATATGAATGCCCGTTCTATAGAGCTTATAAAAAGCTATGGGGTAGAAGATTCAAAAAGAATATTTAATCATGTAGCGCCTAAAACACAGGCATGCCGTCCGGAAGGGAAGGAAGACGATACGCATTTTTCTATACACGGAGCTCGTGAACTTGCAAAAATAGCAATACAAGAGATTAACCAGATATACCCTGAGCTTGGTGAATATTTTACTGTATATGATTATGTTGTAGCTAAAGATGGCAGCGGGCAGTTTTTTACTCTTCAGGACGCTATCGACGCGGTACCTGATTATAGAAAGAAAACTACTACTATATATGTAAAGAAAGGCGTGTATAAAGAGAAGGTGGTAGTGCCTTTTAGCAAATCAAAAATAAAACTAATCGGTGAGGATGTAAATGAGACCGTTCTTACTTATGATGACTTCGCTAAAAAACTTAATGTGTTTGGTGAAGAAGTTGGAACCTCAGGAAGTTCAAGTTTTTACCTTTACGCGTCAGATTTTAGTGCTGAAAATATTACGTTTGAAAATAGCGCGGGACCTGTAGGTCAGGCTGTAGCTATACTTATAACTGGAGACAGAGCAGTGTTTAAAAATTGTCGTTTCCTTGGACATCAAGATACATTGTATGTATTCGGCAGACAAGACGGCGGGCAGAGCCGTCAGTATTTTGAGGAGTGCTATATTGAGGGAACTGTAGATTTTATATTCGGTTGGGCTACATCTGTATTTGAAAGATGTACTATTCACAGTAAAGCTAATGGTTACCTGACAGCCGCATCAACTCCGGAGAATCAAAAGTATGGTTATTTGTTTGTAGATTGTAAAATCACTTCAGAAGAGGGTGTGAAGAGTTATCTCGGACGTCCGTGGAGACCATTTGCTAAAACTGTTTTTGTATCATGTGATATGGATGAGAGTATTCGTCCGGAAGGCTGGCATAACTGGAGTAAAAAAGATGCAGAAAAAACTACATTTTATGCTGAATTCAATTCAAAAGGAGCAGGCGCTCAGTCTGCTGACCGTGTGAAATGGGCAAAAAAGATGGATAAAAAACATATCGCGGAATATACAGTTGAGAATGTACTGAAGGGGACGGACAACTGGAATCCTAAAGCGGAGGAAAAGTGATATGAGAAACAGATATTTAATTACTGCTATTATAGCGCTCATATCATTTACCGGTATGAGCGCTCAGCTTTCTAAAGCGCGAAGACCTTACGCGGATCTTATTATAACGCCTGATAAAGCTGACTGGAATTATAAATCAGGAGAGACTCCGTCAATTGAAGTATCTTTGCTTCAAAATGGTGTCGCAATCAATGATGTAGAAGTAACGATTGAGGCAGGACAGGAGCTTTTGACTCTTTCTCAGAAAGAAACAAAGAGGACTAAAAACGGTATCGCAAAATTTACACTTAAGGGTCTGAAAAATCCAGGCTTTATACAATGTAAAGTGACAGCTTCTTATGATGATAAGAATACTGTATCTAATAATAAACGAAAATATTCTGATCAGGTAAAGCTTGCTTTTGACCCTGAAAAGATATTACCAACAGTAAAGATGCCGTCAGATTTTGATTCATTCTGGAAAAAGAGTGTTGAAGAGTTGGCCGATGTGCCTCTTGAACTTGATATGAAATATAATTCAGAATACTCTACTGATAAAGTAGATGTATTTGCCACTTCATTCAGGGTGGATAAAAAAGGGCATAGAATGGGCGGGTGGCTTATGATTCCTAAAGCTGAAGGTAAATATCCTGCTATATTCTCTCCTCCCGGTGCCGGCGTGAAGAAGCAGACTCCGTCAACGGATCTGGCGGCAAGCGGTGTAATTGTATTTCAGACAGAGATACACGGACTGTCGCTTGATATGTCTGTAGAGCAGTATGCTCTTGCTTCGAAAGCATTTGGTGAATACATGTTCTTTAATATGGATGATAAAGATCAGTTCTATTATAAACATGTATATCTTGGGTGTAAAAGAGCAATAGACGCTATATATACTCTTGATAAATTTAATGGTGAAGTTGCCACTACTGGTGGAAGTCAGGGTGGCGCACTTGCCGTTGTGACAGCTGTATTGGATAACCGCATAAAAGCAGTAGCAACATTTTATCCGGCAATATGTGATGTGACTGGATATCTGCATGGAAGAGCAGGTGGTTGGCCCCACTACTTTTCAAAATCAAACATAGACAGATGTAATACGCCTGATAAAGTAAATACTGTATTGTATTATGATATAGTTAATTTTTCTAAGTCTTTGAAGGTGCCTGTATTTTTCTCATTCGGATATAATGATAATACATGTCCTCCTACATCTTTATTTGCGGCATATAATTCAATTAAAGCTCCTAAGCAATTAATTGTTAATCAGATAACCGGACACTGGCGTTATCCTGAAACAAATGATACCGCTATGAAGTGGCTTAAACAGCAGCTAAATCAATAATTACTGCACTTTTTTATATAATTTATCCACAGCGAAATTGTTATTCGTTTATACCTTTGCAGAAAATCAGCAAGTTAAAGCTTGCTTGATAGCTAATGAATAATAAAAACACACGGATAAATATTTTAAGAAAGGAAGATTTATGATTTCTCAGTTTAAGAAAACTTTCTTTGGCATCACGTTAACTGTATTATCTCTTATCTCTTGCCAGGAGAATAAAAACACAACACCACCAATATCTGTAAAAATGGTTCAATCTGAAATGTCAAGGATGCCAAATAGCTGGATGCTTGATTTTTCTGAAAGATTGAAATGGAATTACTGTCATGGGCTTGAATTGCAGGCTTTTCTCGATGTTTATGATATGTATCCGGAGCATAAGGAATTTCTCGACTATGCTATCTCTTATGCCGATACTATAATAAATGAGAACGGTAATATTCTTACTTACAGAAAGGACAGTTATAATATCGATCACGTAAATCCGGCTAAGATATTATTTCGACTATACGATAAAACTAAGGACGTAAAATATAAAAAAGCTCTCGATATGGTCAGAGCACAGCTCGATGATCATCCGAGAACTTCAGAAGGCGGATTTTGGCACAAGAAGCGTTACCCTCATCAGATGTGGCTTGACGGAATCTATATGGGTGCTCCATTTTACGCGGAATATGCCGCGCGATTTAACAGACCTAATGATTTTGACGATATAGTGACTCAGTTTCAGCTGATCGCTAAACATACATTTGATGAACAAACGGGACTTTACAGACACGCATGGGATGAAAGCTGCCAGCAGCAATGGGCAGACAAAACTACTGGACAGGCTCCGCATGTATGGGGCAGGGCTGTAGGCTGGTATATGATGGCTATGGTTGATGTTCTTGATTTTATACCTAATGACCATCCTGGAAGGGAATCTATTATTAATATACTACAACCTCTTTCGGAAAGTCTTCTTAAGTATCAGGATGTAAATACCGGCGCATGGTCGCAGGTGCTTGATATGCCGGAAAGGGATGGAAATTATCAGGAAACTACCTGTACATCGATGTTCGCTTATTCTATGCTTAAAGGGTTTAGAAAAGGATATCTTGATGAGCAGTACAGAGATGCCGGTCTGAAAGCTTACAATGGGTTATTGAATAATTTTATTATAAAAGACCAGGAGGGTAATCTGGTATTAACAAAATGTTGCGGCGTTGCCGGACTTGGCGGAACACCTTATCGTGACGGATCTTTTAACTACTATATAAATGAGATTGTCAGAGATAATGATCCTAAAGGAGTGGCTCCTTTTATTATGGCTTCGCTTGAGGTAGAGAGAATGTAAAAAATTTAATTATGAAAAAAATACTTTTTTTGTTGTTGTTTGCCGGTGGCTCTTCTTTATTTGCACAGGAGGGTAACCAATTGGCTTTTCCCGGTGCGGAGGGGTTTGGTAAATACACTTCCGGCGGACGTGGCGGGCGTGTTTTCTATGTAACAAATTTAGATGACGACGGAGAAGGCTCTTTGAGATGGGCTGTGCGTAAAAGCGGTCCGAAGACTATTCTCTTTAAAGTGTCGGGAACTATAAATCTGACGAAGGCTCTTGATATAAACAAAGATAGTGTGACTATAGCAGGTCAGTCTGCTCCAGGAGACGGAATCTGTATTGCCGGGGCACCGGTGAAAATAAAAGCGGATAATGCAATAATCCGTTATGTGCGTTTCAGAATGGGAGACACAAACCATATTGAAGGTGATGCTCTTTCTGCTAATAAATCGAAGAATCTTATAATTGATCACTGTTCGATGAGTTGGTCTACAGATGAGGCTGCTTCAATATATGAAGTTGAAAACATGACTCTCCAAAACAGTATCATCTCTGAAAGTTTCTTTAATAGCGAGCATGCTAAAGGGGAACATGGATATGGCGGAATATGGGGCGGAAAGAATGCTTCGTTTATTAATAACCTATTGGCGCATCATGATAGCCGAAATCCGAGATTTGACCATCCGGGTGTGTCTGATGTTGCGGGGTATATTGATTTCTCAAATAATGTTATCTATAACTGGGGGAACAATCTTTCTTATGGAGGCGAAACACGTACCATAAATATGGTTAATAACTATTATAAACCCGGCCCGGCAATGGGGAAGAACAGAGATAAGTATTTTGTAAACCCATATAATCAGACTTCAAAAAGCGGACCGGTAATAGGTTATGGTAAATTCTATCTATCAGGAAATGTGATGGAGGGGAATGTTGATATTACTAAGGATAATCTTAAGGGCGTTAAGATGCAGCAAAAGACTGATAATGTGCTTATGGCTACAGTATTCACTCCTTATCCAAATGGTGATTATACTCCTGTGTCGGCGAGGGATGCCTATAAAAATGTACTTGCTACGGTTGGTGCTTCCCTTAAAAGAGATGCCGTTGATGAAAGAATAATTAATGAGGTGCGTACAGGTAAAGCAAAATATGGTGCGACATATGGTGGCGGGAAAAAAGGGATCATCGATTCACAAAATGATGTTGGCGGTTATCCTGTTTTAAATTCACTTCCGGCTCCTTTAGATTCAGATGGTGATGGTATTCCGGATGAGTGGGAGATTGCAAACGGATTGAATCCTAATATGAAAAAAGATGGTAATTTTATAGCTCCTAACGGATATACTAATCTTGAGAATTATCTAAATTCTCTTGTAGAAGGAAAATAACTATTCAATTAAGATATATAAAGGGTGTTTCAGATTAATTTCTGAAGCACCTTTTTTTGTGTCCGTTGATATATGAAGTTTTTCAACTATTTATGATGTCTTTTTAAAATATCCCTAAGGTTAAAATTAACAAAACTATAAAATTGTGTGAAATATGCTGTTTGTTGAAAAATGTATTTAAAAACATGAAAAAGATACGCGAAAGATAGTTATTCGGTATAAATTGTAACAAAAGTATGTTTTATAACAAAAAAAATGAAAGTTGATGTTGATTCTAATTAATAAATTGATACATTTGTATTGCTAATTTAATTAAGAGAGATATAAAAATGAGAAAATTAAAAAACATTATGATTATTTTCTGTCTTTGTTTTGTATCGGCATTAAAAGCGCAAGTGCCGGCGGTACAGATAGAAAATTCTAAAGGGGAAAAGATAAATACCTCAACTCTTGTAGATAACAAAACACCGTTTATTATTTCTTTCTGGTCAACAACATGTAAGCCTTGTTTAAGAGAACTTGACGCTGTAAATGAGCACATGCCGGATTGGCTTGATGAAGTTAAGTTTAGAATGATTGCTGTGTCAACAGATGACAGTAGGTCTTCATCAAAAGCGAAAGCGCTCGCAGAGGGACGCGGTTGGGATGATTTTACCGTATTATATGATAAAAATCAGGATTTTATGAGAGCTATGAATGTAAATCTTATTCCACAGGTTTTTGTTTTTGACGCAAAAGGTAAAATGATTTATTCTCATACAGGATATACTCCCGGAAGTGAACTTGAGCTTCTTAAAGTATTGAAGGAGAATAAATAAAAGTTATAGATTATTATTGAGAGAACGAGAGAACGATATATTGATATCCTGAGAGAAGATTATATATACTGAGAGAAGAGAAGCTGAGAGACTTACGGAAAGGCACGAGAAGAGTGATATATGCCATGCAATAGATGTGATTATATTGAGATATATTGAGAGAATGAATTGAGTGATGATATGTATTTGTTGTTGTAGTTGCTATTGCCGTGCCAAAATAAATTTAGAAAAACATGAATAGATCGGAAGAGCACACGTCTGAACTCCAGTCACCGCTCATTATCT
>CAMTOT010000015.1 GCA_947074165.1 uncultured Bacteroidales bacterium | reverse complement strand
AGAGCCCGGGCTATACACCCAGACGTACACTCTTTCCCTACACGACGCTCTTCCGATCTATAGAAAAAATAAGTTGCATCAATAAAACTAAAGATGGAGATTTATGGATTGGCAGTAATGGTTATGGTTTATATAAACATACACCAGTGGTTGGCAATGAATATAAATTTGAGAACATCACTGTCAGTAATGGATTATGCAGCAATTCGGTAAGAGGTATCGTTGAAGATAATAAGCATAATTTATGGATAAGCACTAATAACGGTCTTTCTTTATATAATCCTGAGAAATCAATATTTCGTAATTATACTAAAGAGGACGGATTGTTTTGTACTCAATTTTACTGGAACGCTTATACCGGATCAAAACAAGGCAATAATATTTATTTCGGAACTACTGATGGGCTGATAAATCTGTCTACAGATGTAAGAGATAATAATAAATCAATACATAAAGTCACCATTACAAATCTTAAGATACTAAATCAAGAAATTTATAAAGATGATAAACATCTAAGTACTGATATATCATCAGCAGATTTAATCAAACTTCACGAAAGAGATAAATACTTTACGATAGAATTTGCAGCGCTTAATTATGAGAATAAGCCTGCCGGCATTTATGCTTACAGAATGAAGGGATTTGATAATACATGGATAACAGTATCTGAGAATCGTCGCTTTGCTTCTTTTACAAATCTACGCCCGGGTAAATATACTTTTCAGGTCAAATATGGTTCTGATATTAAAAATGATGATGATGACGTTACAGAACTGGATATAACAATAGAACCGTTTTTTTATAAAACAGTATGGTTTATCTCATTAGTGGTTATTATTTTAGTCTTATTTGTGTGGAGATGGTATAAATGGAAAGTAAGTATGCTGCACGCACAGAAGCAATTACTTCATAATAAGGTTATAGAGCGTACCGCGGAATTGTCGCGCCAGAACGCGATGCTTGTTTCTCAGAATGAGAAAATAACACGTCAGAAGCAGCAACTTATAGATCTTTCGAAGAAAGTGCAAGAAGCAACAATTGACAAACTTACTTTTTTTACTAATATAACACACGAATTTCGAACACCCATAACTCTTATAATGGGACCTATAGACCGGGCTCTTAAACTTAGTACCAACCCTCAGGTAATAGAGCAGCTAAACTTTGTGGACAGGAATTCAAAATATCTGCTTTCGCTGGTTAATCAGCTTATGACGTTTCGTAAGGTGGAGTCTGGAAAAGTAGATATAGTAAAGACTCCGGGTAATATCAAGATATTTCTTGATGATTTAATCGTACCGTTTGAAGTTTTCGCAGGAGAGAGAAATATATCAATCAGAAAATACTTTCATTTGAAATCTTCAGATATATTCTTTGATGAAGATGCGATACGTAAAGTCGTTGATAATCTTTTATCCAATGCAATCAAATTTACGCCAGACAGCGGAGTTGTTACTGTATATGTCGCTATAAGCACTGTCAACCAACTTGATCATCTATATATATCAGTATCAGATACAGGATGTGGCATACCGGATGAAGACCTTCATAAAATATTTAATCGTTTCTATCAATCAGTCAATCACAGTAGATTTCCCGTGTACGGGCAAAGTGGCACAGGCATAGGTTTGTATTTATGTAAACGTATTGTCAGCATGCATGGTGGGCGTATATATGCAAAGAACAATAAAAGAGGAGGTAGTACATTCAGACTTGATATGCCAATAGAGATGTCAGAGGCAGTAGTTAACGAGTCTGACCATAAATTGACTGTTGGCAATAATACATTTACATTTGAAGATAATAATCAGGATAAACTGACTATTCTAATTGTTGAAGACAACAAAGATATGAGAGAGTTTATAAAATCAATATTAACACAACATTATATAGTACAAGAAGCCTCAAACGGAGCAGAAGCACTAATATCACTATCATTACATAATATTGATTTTATAGTAAGTGATCTTATGATGCCTGAAATGGATGGTTTAGAGCTATCCCGAAAGGTAAAAGAAAACTTTTCAATTTCTCATATACCATTTCTTATGCTTACTGCCAAGATATCACATGAAAGTAAGATGGAGAGTTATCGTGTCGGAGTGGATGATTATATACTAAAGCCATTTAATGAAGAGGAACTTTTATTGAGAATAGAAAACATAATATCCAATAAGAAAAGATATCAGCAGAAGTTCACATATAATATGGATGTGGACATTTTGAAGATAGAAGAAGATTCTACCGATAAAAAGTTTCTTGACAAGGCTATGGATATACTGAAAGATAATTATGGCAATTCATGTTATGAAATATCAGACTTTACTGATGCTATGGGTGTAAGTAAGAGTCTCCTTAATAAGAAGCTGCAAAACCTTACGGGGCAAAGTGCAGGTCAGTTTATACGTAACTATCGTCTTAATCTTGCTAAAGAATTAATCATTAAAAATCGCGTAAAGAAGAATATGAATATTTCAGAAATCGCATATGAAGTCGGCTTTAATGATCCAAAGTATTTCACTCGCTGTTTTACAAAACACTTCAATATGACACCAAGTTCTTTGCTCGAATCATGATGAAAATATCAATTTGTCCTCCCCAATAATGCAATTGTCCACCAGTAATAATATGCTATAAGATAAATTTGTGATGTTAATTAGTGCAAGACATTACTTAAATCTAATAAATCTATATCATGAAAACAACGAAGTGGACAATACCGTTTCTGACGGTTGCAGTTTCATTATCTTCCATGCAGTCTTGTCAGGACTGGGGTGAATGGGATGAGGACGCGGGTGGACAAGTGGTTGAAATACCCGAACCTGAACCATCAAAACCGGGATACGGCAATGTGCCTGATCCGACTTTCGCCGAAGATAACGGCAGGTACTACATCTATTCTACAAATACTGCAGTAGATGGAGTTGAATACCAGAAAGGTCTCGTTATGAGATCTACTTCCGATCTGTTTAATTTTGATGGAATAACTGATGAGAATGCCTATGTACTCTCTGATGTTATAAATGAATGGGCAGGAGAGAAACTAAAATCTCTTGACTCAAATGTGTCTGATGAGAGTATTATCATCGGACAGCCTTCGTTACGTAAAGTAAGTAATGAATGGAGATTATATTATTCTGTAAGTGCCGGTACAGATGCCTCTATTATAGGTTACGCAGTGGCAGACAATGCAGCCGGTCCATGGACGGATAAAGGAGAGGTATTGTCGTCAAAACCGGGAGATAGTTATGTAGCTTATTCTCCTTCATTTTATACATCGAAGGATGGTAATCAGCATTTTCTTGCGTTTGGTCACGGAGCTTCAGGTGTATTTGCCGTAGAACTAAATCCCTCTAATGGTGAACTCTCTGGCTCTCCTGCTGTGATAGCCAAAAATAACGGTGGATTAAAAGTTTCTTCACCTGTAGTATTTGTAAATGGAGATTATTATGTAATGTTCTTTACATTAGTTACGTGGGATGGCATATCAAGAACCTATCAGGTTACATCTACATCACCTACCTCAGGGTTTACGGATATAAATAACCGAAGCGCGATATTTGATAATCAATGGGCGCTAACAAGCGTACTTAGTGATTATTCGCTTTATAAATCGGATGTTACATGGCGAAATACCGGAGGTGTGGATGTGATATGGAACGATAATAATAATAGTTTTATAGTAAATACAGCTTTGGCCAATGGTGCAGGCGAACCTGAACTTCAGATAAGAAGATGTTTTGAGGTTATGGATTCTCGTAGAAAGCAGTCTCCGGAAAAACCTCTTATGGGTATATCTCCTGAAATGTATAAGGGTCCGGTTACTTTATCCGTGACAATGGATGATTTTATAGGAGATTGGCATTACGGTACGCAGTGGGCACATATTGTAAACGGTATGGGTGATGCTATGACATTTGCCGCAGATGGTACTTATAGTGGAGGAAGTAATGGAACATGGGACTTTAATCCTGGTACAAATATACTTCATATAAACAGTACATCATGGAATGGTGAGGATGCTTATCTATACTGTTATGCTGAGACAGACAATATAAACGGTGGGTTTACACTTGTTGCTTGTGGATATAATGATATATTTAGTGATTATCCGGGTTCTTGGATGAAGAAAGATCTACCACTCGGCACAACTCCTACAGTAAAACAACGCGAAGGAGTATTTGCACCAACTATGGCAAAAGAGAATGGACTTTACTATATAATAAGTGGTAATGCCGAATGCGAAGGATTTGAATATCAGAAGGGACTTGTCGTAACGACTACAGATGACCTGTCATTCTTTGACCCGGCAGGATTTATATTGAGCGATGTAGCTGAAGGATGGGCTGCCACTAAACTTAGAGAGCTTGATCCGGGTATAACCGAGGAGTCGGTATTTACTATAGAATATCCTGATTTGAAGAAAGTAAACGGTAAATGGAGAGTTTATTACAGTGTATCTTCTTCTGAGTCTAAGGCTTCAGTAATAGGATATGGTGAAGCTGATAATCTAAATGGTACATGGACTGATAAAGGTCTGGTATTAGCATCTTCTTCTACTGATGCATATTGTGCAGTGAGTCCGAGCTTTTGTGCTTCGTCCGACAATTCGTCTCACTATATGGCGTTTGGTAACAACGGAATATATGTAGTAGAACTAAATGTTGCCGACAGTAAACCGCAGGGAGAGCCTAAGCTGGTAATAAATACAACTATAGAGACGGGCTATCCTGAATTATTTTATGCAAACGGCACTTATAATCTATATTACAGTGTATTTAATGCATTGTTTAATCAGTCTGCTGCACAAAATCCTATGGGTCCTTATTATTCATACGGAAATCGTGAATGCTTAAATATCTCAGAATGGTGGACCGGTCGTATTTTCACTCCTTATTATTTTGAGTCGGGATTAAAATGGAGCGGTACTAATGGGGGGATGAGTGTTTACGATGATGAAGGAACACTTCTTGTACTGCATCAGGCTGCTATAGTAGACACTGAAGATTATGAACTTCATATCAGAGAAATGAACTGGCTTGAATATCAGCGTCCTGACGATGTGATGGTAGATTGGCAGAAATTCCCTGCTATTTGTCCTGAGAGATATACAAAAGGTATGGGCGGTCATATTACCAAAGAAGAGCTTTGTGCAAAACCCTGGAGTCAGTTTATGTTGTGGAGAAATCTTATGAACGGATGTGATAGTCCTTATATTACACTATATGAAGACGGCACTACATCATTGTTTAAGACAGAAGGAGAAGGCGATGATATGGTTGTAATACCATCAACATGGGAATATGATGAGACAACGCATCAGCTTCATATTTATGCATCTGTTTGGTCTGAACATCTTTACCTGTATGTATATAAAACAAATAATTATGATAATGCCGACGGAAAAAGCGTTTTATGTGCTTCTGGCATAAATCATTCTTTTGCTGACCGTACAGGAACATGGCTAAAACAGGCTACAGAATAATTCTGAAATCTAATACATTAATATAAACACATTGTTTATGAAAGACATAAAATCTAATACAACAGCTTCGGGAAAATATCTTTCCCGAATGCTGATAGTAGTTTTGCTTACGGCTTTCTCTCAGGCAACATATGCGCAACTTCGCTCTATTTCAGGTATAGTGAAAGATGCTACCGGTTTGCCTGTGATAGGTGCCAACGTAAAAGAGGCAGGGACAAGCAACGGTACGATAACAGACTTTGACGGCAATTTTATTTTAAATGTCAATACCGGCTCGCTTCTTAACTTCAGCTATATCGGATATAAAGACCAGGAAGTGATGGTAAAGAATCAGAAGTCGCTTGTGGTAGTGCTTCAGGAGAATAGCGAAGAACTAGAAGAGGTCGTAGTGGTAGGTTATGGCCAGCAGAAGAAGGAGAGTGTTGTTGGTGCTATATCTACGGTAAGCTCAAAAGAGCTGTTGAAATCATCGTCACCTAATATCACACAAGCTATATCTGGAAAAGTGCCCGGACTTATCACCTCACAGGGTTCTGGTGCACCGGGTGCTGATGACGCAAAGATTTATATACGCGGTAGAGCTTCTTTTGCCGGCGATAATCAGCCCCTTGTTATGGTTGATGGTGTAGAGCGTGAGTTTTCTCAGATTGCTCCAGATGATATAGAAAGTATCTCGGTATTAAAAGATGCGTCAGCTACGGCTGTTTACGGTGTGAGAGGTGCTAACGGTGTAATCCTTGTTACAACAAAACGAGGAAGCGATCAGAAAGCGAAAGTAAGTTTTACCGCCAATGTTCAGATGCAGACACCTACCAGAAAAGATACTTATCTTGATAGTTATAACTCTGTATTGTTGCTTGAAGAAGCTCTTAAGAATGACGGACTTCAATCCCAGTTTAGCGCATTTGACATTGAGATGTATAAAAAATCTGTAGCGGGGCAGTTGTCTCTTTCCGATCAGCAACTTTATCCTAATGTAAACTGGTATGATGAGATTCTTAATAAGTGGGCACCTGCACAACGTTATAATGTAAATATTCAGGGCGGTTCTAAACGTATGCGCTACTTCGCGTCGCTGGAATATTACAATCAGGGAGGTCTTTACAAAGACAACAATAATTATGATTACGGTAAAAGCTCAAATGTAAATTATAACAGATATCAATTCCGTGCCAATCTTGATTTTCTTATTACAAAAGATTTTACGGCTTCACTTAACTTTGGGACTCGTTTTGAGGAACGTAAAGGTCCTAATATCATAGACAATAGAGACGTAAATGAAGTATTCTACGAATTAAATCATACGCCCGGTTGGCTATTTCCGGTAAAATATGAGAACGGATATTATGGCGGAAATTCACAAAATCAGAATAATATCTCGGCAAAACTTGCTAACGGCGGATTTTATGAAAATTCATCTAATATAAATGAGACAAACTTCATACTGAACTATGACCTTAATAAACTAACAAAAGGTCTTTCAGTAAAAGCAATGCTTTCGTTTGACTACTATAATCAATATGACCGCAGATTCTCAAATACGTTTGCTACTTACGAATTGATTAATCGTAGTGCACCTGAACTAGAATCCAGCTATTCTCAATATAGCCTTGACGGAGAACTGGCATATGCCGGTAATACACAGGTTACATCTATGAAAACTTATATGGAGTTTGCTGTCAATTACGCACGTTCATTCGGTGTCCATAATGTATCAGGTCTTTTACTTTACAATCAAAATGACTACCAGTATCAGGCCGATTTGTCAAAACGCTATCAGGGACTTGTTGGTCGTGCTACTTACAACTATGACAACAAATATTTCGTTGAGTTCAACGCCGGGTTTAATGGTTCTGAGAACTTCCTTAAAGGCAACCGTTTTGGTTTCTTCCCTTCTGTATCTGGTGGCTGGATGATATCAAACGAAAAGTTTATGGATAGTACAAAGGGGTGGCTTGACAAACTAAAAATCAGAGCTTCTTATGGTGAGGTTGGTAATGATGTTTATCAGAGAAACGGCAATGATGTGAGATTCCTTTATGTTGGATCATGGTCACAGCTTAATAATGTCTACTATTTTGGTAACAATACATACTATACCGGTATTTATGAAGGTCAATATCCGAATCTTAATGTAACATGGGAAAGAGCACAGAAATATAATGTTGCTTTTGAGGCATCATTCCTTAATGATATGTTCTCTCTAAATGTTGATTTATTTAAAGAAAACCGAAGCGATATCCTTACTGATTACCTGACAAAACCTTCATGGACAGCTGTAGATCTTGCACCGGGCAACTTAGGAAAGACAAAAAATCAGGGATATGAGATCGAACTTCATCACAGAAATAAGGTAGGACAGGTATTCTATAATGTATCAGCATCATTCTCTCACGCGAAAAATGAGATAACAGAGATGGATGAACCTGAATTTAAAACAGAGTATCGTAAACGTACAGGTCATGCAATCGATCAATACTTCGGACTGGTTTGTGACGGATACATAACGCAGGCGGATATAGACGGAGGTAAACTACCTGTTTCAACATTTGGCAATACGCAGATAGGAGATCTTAAATATCGTGATATGAATAATGACGGTTTTATAGATGAGCGTGATGAAACATTTATCGGCTATAGCAATATACCTCAAAACACATATAGCGTATCTCTTGGTCTTGAATGGAAGAACTGGTCTTTAAGCGTAATGTTCCAGGGCGTGGATAAAGTTTCGAGATATTATGATGCTGAATCACTTTATGCATTCGTTGACGGTGGTAAAGTAAAAGAGCATCATCTTGACAGATGGAACCCAGGCATGTCTGAAGCATACAATTTGGCTAATGCTAAATATCCGCTTCTTCACTATAATGATTATGGCAATCACAATCAGCAGACAAACTCTTACTTCCTGAAAAACGGAGCGTTTGTCAGACTTAAAAACGCTGAGATAGCCTATACATTACCAAAACAATGGCTTCGCGGCATAGGAATAAGCGACGTAAGGATATATGCCAACGGTAATAACCTGTTTACATGGGATAACCTTGACGGAATGACAGACCCGGAATCAACAAATTCGAATCTTTACCCTATTATGAAATCATTCAATTTTGGTGTAAACATTAAATTCTAATACTAAAGCATTATGAAGAAATATCTATTATATATAATCTTCGGAGCCGCGTTAGGAGGCTTTACATCATGCGAAGATATGTTTGGAGATTTCCTTGACAAGCAGCCATCAAATGAGCTGGAAGAGAAGGACGTCTGGACAAGCTGGAAAAACACGGAATACTATTATTATGACATTTATAACTATTTGCGTAACGGGCTTGGGGCGATAAATGGCTCTTGGCTTGACTCAGCCACTGATATCGCTATAACGTCATTCTCAAGCGGAGGAACCCGCACAAGTTTTAATATCGGAAACTACTACGCTTCTAAAGGAGCCTCAGAGATAAAAGATACATGGGGGCACTACTTCAGAGGTATACGTAAATGCAACTCATTGCTGGCTAATATTGATAATGTTCCTCTTGATGTGGATAAGACAGAGCAGGAACAGGCTGCATTAAGATCCCGCATGAAAGCAGAGGCACGCTTCTTCAGAGGATACTTTTATTGGGAACTTTGTATCCGTTACGGTGCACTTCCTATTATTGAAGAGGCTCTTGACCCGTCTGATGATGAAAAACTAAAATCATATAAACGTCCCGAATCAATAAAAGAGAATTTTAACTGGATAATTTCTGAGATCGAAAGCTCTTACGAATATCTTGATTCAGACGAGATGATTAATGATAATACGCTTACTCATGGTCGTATTACAAAAGGTGCTTCTTTGGCAATGTTGAGCAGAATCAAACTATATCTGGCATCTCCTCAATATTCATCTCTTGGCGTAGCTGATTATCAGGATGCTGCAGACGCGGCTCTGTTGTTTATTGAAAATTTTGGAGCTCTACATAAACTGTTCGATAGTAATAATGATAAATCGCTTAATTATCAGACAGCTATAAACAGAAGAGCGGTAGACGGCAATACAGAACCGATTTTGTGGAGAAATGACGGAACCGGAGACTGGTGGGCAAACGAAACATCTGTAAGTTTTGGAGGAAACGGTGGTAACTGTCCTACACAAAATCTTGTAGACATGTATGATATGGCTGACGGGTCATCTCCTTTTGCTCAATATGATGAAACCGGAGCTCCTCTTTACGATGCAAATGGAAATCCGTCAATCAATACAACATCAGGATATAGCGATCAGGATCCTTACTCCAATCGTGACCCGCGTATGTACAAAACTGTATTACACAACGGTGCTATATGGTGGAATGCTACTATTGATATGACTACCGGAGGGAAAGACAGACCAACTGGTAATGCCAATGCTACTCCAACCGGTTATTATGGTCGTAAATATCTTGACGATTCAATGTGTCATTATATAAACGGAGGTTTAATGTACCGCAACTGGATACTTATACGTTACGCTGAGATTTTACTTAACTACGCAGAAGCTGTATTAGAGATAAACGGACCGTCTAAAGAGGTATTCAACGCACTTCAGCAATTAAGAGACAGGGTTGGCATGACCGCATTGCTTTCTGAAAGAGCCGATTTACAGACAAAAGAAGCGCTTAGAAACTTTATACGTAAAGAACGCACAGTAGAATTAGCTATGGAGGGACACCGCGCTTGGGACGTACGCCGATGGAATGTGGCCGAGCAGGCTCTTGCCCGTCCTGTATATGGAGTGACTATTTCAAAATCAGGAGATGAATTTACATATACACGTGTTGTAGCTCAGCGCAGAGTGTTTGAGACAAAGATGTATTTGTATCCTATTCCGGAGGAAGAAATATGGAAGACAGGGATGAAAAATAATCCCGGTTGGGAATAGATAAAGTTGTATTAACAAAATTACTATCGACTTATGTACGAAATAAAATATAATAAAAAACCGGCTTATTTAAAAGGCATTATGCTTGCCGGTCTTACTCTTATTTCCGCTTCCGCTCTGGCTCAGGAGACACAGACACTGAAAGGGCGTATTGTGGATCAGCTTGGACGTCCTGTTTCAGGTGCCGTTATTAATGTAGCGGAAGAGAGCCGCATAGCCGTATCTGATAAAGACGGATATTTTAATCTTAAGAAAGTAAAACAGAATGATGATCTGTTTATCTCGGGCGAGGGTTATAAAAACGGAGAATCGGTAGCGGATTTCAATGAAGAAAGCTTTACCGTAGTTCTTGAAAAGGATACAGATATATACGCTTCTGATATAGCAATGCCATTTTCGCGTGTACAGAAAAAACATGTTTTGGCTTCTGCTTCTACCGTGACAGGTAGTGAGTTGGTAAAACATCCCGTTACCGTTTTACAAAATGCTTTCACGGCTACTCTAACCGGAGTTGAAACATACGAGGCAAACTCAGAGCCGGGCTGGTCGGAGACAGCTCTTTTTATACGAGGGCTTCGCACTATGAACACATCTGCGCGTACACCTCTTGTTATTGTTGATAATGTAGAAAGAGACCTTTCTTTCCTTGACGCATTTCCTATAGAGACAATAACTGTGTTAAAAGACGCAGCTGCTACAGCTATATATGGTATGCGTGGCGCAAATGGTGTTGTTTTAGTGACAACTAAGCGAGGTGAAGCAGGAAAAACAAAGATTGATTTTACTCAGGAAATAGGTTTTCAGGCTATATCCGGTGTCCCTGAGTCGCAAAACTCTTACAACTATGTTCAGACTGTAAACCAGGCTCGTTATCTTGACGGATTGCAGCCGATGTACAGTGATGAGGATATACAGAGATATAAGGAAGCAAGCAACGGTACACTTGATCCATCATTAAGATATAAATACTTCAATACTAACTGGCATGATGAGTTATTAAGAGATCTTGCTCCTCAGCATCGCACAAATCTTAGTCTTAGCGGAGGAAATCGTCGCGCTAAATATTATGTATCTATGTCATATCTTCGTCAGGAAGGTATGTATGATGAGAAATGGACGGAAATGAATGAAGGTTATTCTACCCAACAGTCTCTTGACAGATGGAATCTTCGTTCAAATATTGATATAGATGTCACAAACTATCTTAATGTATCTCTTGATCTTGGCGGACGTCTTGACAATATACAGCAGTCGGCTGCATCAACATGGACTTTATTCTGTTGGGGGGCCGGTGAGTTATTGCCAACTAACCCGATATATTGTCCTAACGGATACTTCTTTCTTCCGTCCGACAATGCGGAAAAGAACGGACCCGCTATGCTTGCTTATTCGGGCATTGAGAAAAACCGTCGCAGAAACCTTTATTCAAACGCTACCGTAACAGGTAAACTTG
This sequence comes from uncultured Bacteroidales bacterium, assembly GCA_947074165.1. GTDB lineage: Bacteria > Bacteroidota > Bacteroidia > Bacteroidales > JAUNSR01 > JAUNSR01. The sequence continues at coordinate 6,097 of CAMTOT010000015.1, read as the reverse complement.
ATAAAATAACTAAAGGTCTTGCAGTAAAAGCTATCATTGGATTTGACTCATACAGTACTTTCCAGTCAAGACAGACTCAGAACTTTGACGGATTCTACTATGATTTTAATTCAGGTAATGCCGATGATCCTTCATCTTATACTTACACACGTAAGCGTACGGCAGCTGCATTAAGTAATCCTTCAGCAGTAGGACGTGACTACTATTATAATGTAAACTTTGTAGGATCATTAAACTATGACCGTACATTTGGCGACCATGCTGTGTCTGCGCAGGCTATGATGCGTACATATAAAAATGTAGTCACAGGTTATAACTCGTCAAACAGGTTTCTTACTTACGGAGGTATCTTAAACTATATCTATAAAAACAGATATATCCTTCAGGGGACAGCTTCTTATCAGGGATGCGATAATTTTGCGCCGGGCAGTCGTTTCGGATTTTTTCCGGGTGCAAGTGCCGGATGGGTAATATCAGAGGAGGATTTCCTAAAAGACAAAAATATCGATTTACTTAAACTTAGAGTGTCTTTAGGTCGTACCGGTCAATCGGAAATTGGAGGATCACGTTATCCTTACCAGGGAGCATACAGTTCCGGCGGTGGTTACAATTTCGGAACTTCACAGTCTTATATAGAGGGCATATATGAAAGTGCTTCGGGCAATAAGAATATCAAGTGGGAAGTTTCCGATATGTTTAATGTCGGTATAGATTTTGATATGTTCAATCATAAACTTTACGGGCAGATAGACTTATTCAAAGAATGGCGTTCGGATATCCTTGTTACCCGCTCTACCGTACCTGATCTTTACGGAGCGCCTATACCTCTTGATTCATACGGAAAGGCCGAGACTTACGGAGGTGAGCTTACATTAGGGCATACTGGCAAGATTGGTAATCTTACATATTTTGTAGAAGGTATGGTTACATACAATAAATCTAAAATTGTAGATATGGATGAGATTGCCAAGCAGGAGTCATATCAGACTATAACCGGAGCAAAGATCGGTTATGGGGCATTAACAAGTACTGACTCTTGGCTTAGATTTAAGAAAGTTACGTGGGCATCAGAACAAGATAAAATTGCTACCTCTCACCAGGACGCTATAGATAATCCGGAGAAATATCCTTATCAGGGAAATATATCTCTTGGTAACGCAATTTTTCAGGATACAAACGGCGACCGTATAATTGATGCTAACGATAAAATTCACTATGACTATACATGCATACCTGAACTTATCCCTACTCTTCGTGTAGGAGCGTCATGGAAAGGTTTCGATGCCAGAGTCGTACTTACAGCTTATCTAAACCGTACAGTTGAGTGCCGTGAAAACATGGATTATGCAGGTGGTTGGGGTGGTTCTTCAACACATGAGGTAACCAAGACATGGGGATATTATACAGACGATCCTACCGATCCGAGAAATATCAACGCTAAATATCCACGTCTGTCAACAACATTCAGCGATAATGACCGTAACTATCCGAGAAACACAAGTGATATATGGCTTCAGAACGGAAATTTCCTTTCTTTGAGAAATATTGAAGTTGGCTATTCTTTGCCATTGAAGATGATCTCAAAAGCTCACATTACAAAATGCCGTTTCTACTTCAGTGGTTACAATCTTTATACATGGAGCCATTTTGATAACGGCTTTGATCCTGAATCACCGCTAAATTACCTTTGGTCATATCCAAAAACTAAATCGTTCTCATTTGGCGTAAATATCGGATTCTAACCTTAAAAACACACTAAGATGAAAATAGTAAATAAAATATTTCTGTTGGCGGGATTAGCTTTTAGCTCTTTATGCTTTCAGTCTTGCGAGGATTTTCTTGACAAGGAGTATGACTCGTCTATCTCCGAAGATAAAGTATTCTCTAACAGTCAGCTTACCAAACAGTTTCTTACAAACATATACACGGCGCTTCCTGATGGATATGCCGGGTTTAATGATACTCAGTTTACAGGTGCGTTTCGTGATTGTATGACCGACAACGCTACTTCATTCTGGGGGCTGCACTTCTTCAATAAAATAAATACCAATGGTTATACATCACAGGATCATCCTTTACTTGGGTTCTGGAACACAAATTTCACAGGTATTCGTAAGTGCAATCAGTTTTTGGCTTATTCAAGAGAAGGTGTAATATCTAATGATGAAGTAGCCGGAGACGACAATAAGCTTTACCGCCGATACAGAGCAGAGGCTATTCTTATGCGAGCTCTGTTTCACTTCGAATTGGTAGCTTACTTTGGAGATGCGCCGATATTAGTAGATCGTAACGCGGCAGGCAACATGAATCCGCTTGATACAGATTACGGAATCATATTGAGTATGGACAACCAGCCACAGATGAATCTATATCGTACCAACGCTGCCGAAGTACTTGAGTGGATAGCGCAGCAATGTGACTATGTGAAAGACATAATACCATTTAGATACTCTTCCGAAGGTAACTGGGGCAGAGTAAACGGTGCTTCTGCTTATGCGCTTAAAAGTCGCGCGCTTCTTTATCGCGCCTCTACGCTTCATAATCCGTCAGGCGATAAAACACAATGGGCCAAAGCAGCGCAGGCAGCAAAAGACTTTATTGACAAAAATCAGACGCAGACCAATCCATTCGAATTGTTTCCGGATTATGGCGAATGCTTCTATGGCACACCATATAAAAATGATGAGATAATCTTGTCTCGTTCTATATGGAATACTAATGCTGTAGATAAGAATCTTCTACCCGAATCATTCTCAGGATGTTCTGGACGTACCAATCCTACACAAAATTTCGTTGACTGTTTTGAGATGGCAAACGGTAAATTTATAGATGAGACAGGTTCCGGTTATAAGGAACAAGATCCTTACTCAAATCGTGACCCACGCCTTTCAGCTACAATATTCCATCACGGTTCTGTATGGGGGCGTGCTGATAAAAATGAAGAGCACGCTATAGATGTGCATTTCAATTCAGCAACAGATAAAGGCTCAGACTACAGAGGTTCTATGGGTGGTACCTATACCGGATACTATCTGAAGAAACATGTTAATCCGAGCATCTGTTTCGCAGAAAATACAACAGCGGCTCACGCATGGATTATTTACCGTTACGCAGAGATTCTTCTAAACTACGCTGAGGCGAAAGTTGAAGCAGACGGAACTGTCACACAAGAAGCTCTCGACGCTGTCAATCAGGTTAGAAGTCGCGCAGGCATGCCGGAATATACTACATCAAACATAACATCTATTGACGCTTTTCGCAAACGCATACGCAACGAGCGCAGGGTAGAGTTGTCATTTGAAGACCACCGATATTTTGATATGCGCAGATGGAAGCTATTTGGTGACGGAGGAGCATATTCCGATAATACAGATGCGCCAAGATATGAGCAGCATGTAAACATATATGGTGTTGAGGTGAAAGTAAGCGGTACGAAAACAAGATATACTTATGCTACAAACATAAATCTTTCGGGAAGAGAGCTTGTCGCTCCTAAAAATTACTTCTTCCCGATACCGTTTAATGAGTTGAAGAAAGCGCCTAACCTGGGTCAGAACCAGGGATGGTAAGAGGGGATGATTAAACACTGAAGATATACATATTTATGATGATGAATGTATTTAAACTAATATTGCCGGCTGCCATACTACTTATGGCGGCCTGCGATTCCGACAAAGAGATTATCGAAGCGCCGACTCCTGATCCGGAGCCGCCCGTTGAGGAAGTAAAATATGAAGCACCGGGCTATCCTGATGACTATTCAGCTATATCAGGATGGAACAACCGCGCGTCATGGAATCTTGCCAACGTGCACGATCCAACGGTTGAGAAGTGTGGTGAATATTTCTATATGTATGGCACTAACGCTTCATATGGCAATGCACACGAAGGCAATGGTAATTTTCATTACAGACGCTCAAAAGATCTTGTAAATTGGGAATACCGTGGAGCTTCTATGAATACGGTTCCGGCGTGGGTGTCAGATACTCTTAATAACATGAGAGCTCGCCAGGGATTATCTCCTATCAGTGAGCCATCTTATGGCTTCTGGGCTCCCGTAGTTAGAAAGGTCGGAGATAAATACCGTATGTATTACAGCATCGTCATAGATAACTATATCAGTACCGGCAAACCAAATACAGTCGAAAATTTTGACGGGTCCTGGACTGAGCGCGCATTTATTGGAATGCGTGAGACAAAGGACCTTTCTACAAACCTGTGGGTAGACAGGGGTATGGTACTTTGTTCATATACAGACAAAGGAATGAACTGGAGTCGCCCTAATATTAATAACTGGTCAGGATACTTTAAATGGAATGCCATAGACCCGACAATGGTTATTACACCCACTGGCGAAAACTGGCTTGTTTATGGCTCGTGGCACAGTGGGATAGTAGCCGTAGAACTTGACCCTTCTACCGGGCTTCTTAAAAACAAGCCGGGAGAACCGTGGGAAAGTGATAATAATAAATGCTACGGCACGCAAATTTATACGCGCACCAAAGGCAGCAGATGGCAGGCTTCCGAGGGACCTGAAGTGATTTATAATGAGAAAACAGGATATTATTATCTTTTTCTTGCTTATGATGAGTTGTCTGTCGCTTACAACACCAGAGTATGCCGCTCAAAAAGCATAACTGGTCCGTTTGTAGATATCAAGGGTAACGACCTTACCAATGGTGGCGAATGCTGGCCTATGCTTACGCATCCATATAAATTTAATAACCATAGTGGTTGGGTTGGTTTCGCTCACTGTGCTGTCTTTAAAGATGATAATGACCAGTGGTATTATTCATCTCAGGGACGTCTTCCGGCAAACACGAATGGCAATGCTTATAGCAACGCCATTATGATGGGGCATATCAATGAGATAGAATGGACTGAAGACGGCTGGCCTGTTGTGATGCCTGAGCGATACGCGGCTGTGCCGAAAACAGATATTAAAGCGCAAGACCTTGCAGGTGAATGGGAACATATCTCTATGCAGTATAGTTTTCAGAAACAGCAGACATCAAAACTCCTTACTCTTTCTGAAGATAACAAAGCTACCGGAGCAATAAGCGGTACATGGTCCTTTGATGCTGCATCCAACACTCTTTCTATAGGATCAATAAAGTTAATAGTAAAAAGAGGGCTTGACTGGGAAAGTAATCCGCGCAAGCAGACTTTGATCTATTCAGGACTTACTTCCGACGGAAAGCCTCTGTGGGGTAAAAAGAAATTGTAAGTTAGATTATTTATTATTGTGTTTAGCGCCATGTCCCGGGTTTGGGCATGGCGCTTTTTCTGTTCGCCCGACATGGATGAAACTCGATGGTGTAAGTCCCGGGCGCACCTTGATAATAGGAAGCGTTAGCTTAAAACAAAGGTGTCCATTGTGAAGTGGAACCAAACAGCAATAATAATCCTGCTATTTATTATAATTTATATATATTAATTTATTTTAATGTATATTTGAGCACAATACCTTAATTCTTACAATTTTATAATCAGTCTGTAAGAGGAGCGTTTGAAACAATTTTGGTCTATCCTATCGAAATATTTACTGGAAAATAGGCATAACTCACAGCATAAAAATTATAACATGAACACAAAAAAAATCTTTTTAATTACACTTTTATTATTTTCCGCTTCGCTTTATTCTCAGATAATAATTGAAAAACCGTCTTATGATATACGAAATTCGGCTATTCCGGAAGTTAGAAATGTGACGTTATATAAAGACAGCACTGTTTTAGATGTCCGTTTCAATTATATCCCCGGTTGGTGGATTAAGCTGGATTCGATTCCGGTTATTAAATGTGATGGTGAAAGTATCTCTTCTGAGAAAATTTCAGGTGTAACTTTAGGTCAAAAAGAGACAATGCCGAAATGTGGCTTTGTCGATTCAAAAATAACATTTGGTCCGTTGTCTTCAGAATCGAAGAAAATAGATTTTTATATGTCAGAAACATTCTCAATTTATGGAATAGATATTTCCGGACAAAAGAAAGTTTCCGATGATCTTCTTATGCCTTCTTTGTATCATGGTGTCTGGAAGCGATTAGATCGGAAGAGCACACGTCTGAACTCCAGTCCCCGCTCATTATCTCGTATG
>CAMTOT010000014.1 GCA_947074165.1 uncultured Bacteroidales bacterium | reverse complement strand
AAATTTCGTAAACAGGAGGGTGTTTTCGTAGCTGAAGGAAACAAACTTGTCAGAGACAATCTGTCTTTTATGAAGTGTCGCACTATAATAGCGACTAAAGAATGGCTTAATGAAAATAATGATATTCAGGCAGAAGAAATTATTGAAGCTACAAAGGAGGATATAAATAAAGTAAGTTTTCTAAAAACACCTCAGGATGTATTAGCCGTATTTTATACACCACACTATACTCTTGATGCCGGGTTGCTTAAGAATAAACTTTCTATAGTTCTTGATTCAATTCAGGATCCGGGAAATCTTGGCACTATAATAAGGCTTGCCGATTGGTTTGGCATTGAAGATATTATATGTTCTAATGAGACGACTGATTGCTATAGCCCTAAAACAGTACAATCTACAATGGGAGCAATCGCCCGTGTTAAGATTCACTACACTCAACTTGATGATTTTTTCAAAGAGATGGAGGGAACACCTGTTTATGGTACTTATCTTGAAGGTGATAATATATATAGTACTGATCTTACTAAAACCGGACTGATAGTCATGGGCAATGAGGGCAACGGTATCAGCGACGAAGTAGCGCCTTATATTACTAAAAAATTAAATATCCCGAGCTATCCACCTGAAAGAGAAACGTCCGAATCCCTAAACGTGGCAATAGCAACTTCTATTGTTTGTTCAGAATTCAGACGCCGATAAGTTTTTATATTATTTGCTTTATTTCAGGCAAAACACTCTTGATTTGGGTATAGAGTGCATATTAAAGAGATCAAATGGATTTATCTGCATTATATTAACTCTGGTTGCGGTATCTACCGTGGGTACATTTGCCATATTATCTTTGCTGTCAGCAAAGTCTACCCCGATATTGCAACCGACAGGAGTTACAATAAGCGTGCCGTCATAAAAACGTGTAAATGGTGTTTCCCTGTCAAGTTTTTTAATTTCAAGGAAATTAAAATCATCATCAACCATCACCATCGACTGCTTATACACCTCGTTGTTAAGGATAATCACATGCGCCGCAAATCCGTGTCTCATAATCTGTTATTTTTAATAGTATCATTTAATTGACGCGGCTTATGGTAACGCATAATTTTGATACTGTCAAGATAAACAGGACGAGCTGTTTCCCTATCTCTTACAATCAATACAAAGTTGCCATACAATGCTTTTGGCAAAGCCGCGGAATCAGTTTCAAGCACAACTTTATGCCATCCGTTCTCTTTTGCGATGACAGATCTTACAATAGAACTATCTGCAGAGTTTTGAGCCCCAAGCATAGCTATAGGATATGAAACTGAATCTGACTGTAAGTTAATAAATTTAATCTCCATTTCCAATTTATCGCCGGCTTTATAGTTCGAATCGGTTTTAATCTCGAATGAATAATTAGTATTATAAGTGGAAGGGTCAAGCATAATTGTGCGTGGCAGATTCCATATATCCGCTGAGTCTTTTTCGGAAGACAATAAAGAGCGCTCTACGGCAAGCAGTTCGTCTTTTAGAAGATCATTTTCCTTAACAAGTCTGTCATACACTTTGCCGTATATTTTCATATACATGTCAAGGTTGTTGCTATACCACACCATAGATGTATCAAATCGTGCTTTAGTTACATTATGTTTATCAAGAACAGACATGATAAGTTTCTCTTTATCTTGCGCGGTCCTATAGTCTGTAGAGTAATAATCAATATAGCCCTCCGCACGATGAATGTCTACAAGCAGATTTTCCATTTGATTTCTGCTTATTACATTCTCTGGGACTTGTCTACAGGCCGCAAAAGATATTAGTATTAATAAGAATGTTGCTATTTTCTTCATATTCTATAACAGGATTGTATGCACAATCGTTAGTAAGTCTTTGTACAGTTAGTTATTCTCAGACTCGTCCTTATTATTTTTCTTTTTCTCATCACTGCTTTCTAGTTCGTGTGTAAGGCTGTGACGGTAAAACAGCAACATAAGAGCCACCCCAACAGTTATAGCTGAGTCGGCAACATTAAATACCGGACGAAAAAACAGATAATGATTGCCTCCGATAAAAGGAACCCATTCAGGCCAGTTAAATTGAAATAAAGGGAAATAAAGCATATCTACTACTCTACCGTAAAACCACGGCGCATAGCCGTCACCCTGAAACATTGTGGCTATACGACCATAGCTATCAGAGAAAATCCGTCCGTAGAACACACAGTCTATTATATTACCGAATGCACCTGCAATAACCAGAGACAGACAAATAATAAACCCCTTTTTTACACCTTTCTTTATGCATCTGATCAGATAGTAACTAAAAAGAGCCACTGCTCCTATACGAAATAATGTGAGAAATATCTTATCAAACAGTTCGATGCCGTATGCCATACCGTTGTTTTCGGTAAAGAAGATATGAAACCAATTGGTTATTACTATATCCTCACCCATATACATGTGAGTCTTTACCCAAATTTTTGATACCTGATCAACTATTAATACCAATACGATCACGATAATTGCCCAATGGCCTGATTTTAATTTGCTCATAAATAATAAAAAAATACGACATTTTATAATTGCGCCATGCAAATGTATAAAATGTCGTATTATTATCAGAATAATATGTGTAGAATTTATCTCTTTCCGGCACTCTTTGCTTCAATACTAAGAGTAGCGTGCGGTACAGCTTTTAGTCTTTCCTTAGGGATTAACTTGCCTGTCTCACGGCATACGCCATAAGTTTTATTTTCTATACGTACCAACGCCGCACGTAAGTGCTGTATAAATTTCATCTGGCGTTGTGCTAATTGCCCTGCTTCTTCTTTAGAAAGTGTGGAGGCACCCTCTTCAAGAACTTTAAACGTAGGTGCAGTATCTGCATCATCATTGCCGTCTGTGTTCATAACGGCACCTTTCAACAAATCATAATCTTTGATAGCTTTATCAAGCTTATCTGTGATTATCGCTTTGAATTCCTCCAAATCAGCATCTGAGTATCGTGTCTTTTCTGTCATCGCCATAATGATTACTGGTTTAAATAAAAACAAAAATAAATAGTTTTTGTTCTTAAAGATTAGAAAAATAAATAGTTTTTGTTCTTAAAGATTAGAAAAATTAAGTTTTATATCCCTACAATTGTAACTTAAAATGGTTTAATTATTGTAACCATATAAGCTTTTTGATGGCGCAAAAGTATAAAACAGATATGAGTTCACAAGCATTAACATTAAAATAAAAATGTGTTATATGACATAATACCAAATAACTTTTTTAGACAAGATATTAATTACAATGAAATACTCTAAATATATATAATCTATAAATGCGTTATTATCACTTGCAATTTTAGTGATCTGACAGCTCAATCAACGTGCAGGCGCGATACACAGTTGTTTAAAAAAATCAGGTTTATCATTCACTATAAGATCTTCCGGAAATTCCGTAACTGCAAGTAATTCATAAATATTATCATAATCAGCTATTGAAGATGCAATATGCGCGTCACTACCCAGGATAACCGGAACATCATACTTTTTACATAATTTTAAAATTTCCAGGTTATTATCTTTGGCACTTATTTTATTTCTTTTTTTATCAAGCGAACTATTATTAATCTCGAGCAATGTATTATGTGTTTTTGCCGCAAGCACAATTGGCTCAAAATCAAGCAGGGCCGTACCATCACCCGGATGCGAAATAATATTTATCCACGGATTGCTGATAGCCCCTATCATTGCGGAAGTATTTTCCTCTATAGTCCCCGGTGTATAACAAAGAGAATGTATTCCGGCTATACGATGGTCAAGACACCTTAGATACGGCTCTGACAGATCAATGGTTCCTCTGTAGTCTACAATATTAATCTCAGCTCCAAGCATAAGCTCAACACCATACATATTTCTTGGGACAACATGATAATTGAGAAAGTATATAGGATGACAGGTACCCGGTATACCCTCAGTGTGCTCTGTGACTCCAAGTATCTTAAGTCCTTTTTCGGAAGCGGTTTTAGCCATCTCCTGCAGCGTAGAATACGCATGACCACTGGCCACGGTATGTGTATGCACGTCTAATAATGTTTTCATTATACGATTTATTATTTGCATGCAAAGGTAACTGATTAAATTTCTTATCAGAAAGGAAGCTATAAATTAATAATCAGTTAAAAGTAAAAGGGGACTACACATCCGTGCAATCCCCCTCTATAGTTATATGTAAATATCCAAAATTAATTAGTCTTCAACAAACCATCTTGGGTCACCAACTTTATTGAATCCTGAGAAATTAAGATCTTTGAAATAAAGATCACCTTCTGCAGGGTTTACAAATAAATCAGCTGATGTTCCGCTATAGTTATCTGTTGGTTTAAATGCGTTAGAACCAAATACAAAATCAGCAGTGAAATAAACATTACTTACAGATGCCGTAGAATTTGATCTAACTCCCTTAGATGTAGAAGTCCATATACCGTCTGCAAATGCAGCAGTATTAGCCAAAGCAAATATTGAGTTAGAAATATTGATAGACGGAGCTATATTCTGACAATCAATAAAGTATCTACCACTTCCAACGACATCATAGAATGTACAGTTGTCAATAACAATCGCACTCATATTTGAAGAACGGAAATCAAGGAAATTGTGAACAGCAGACATTACTGTCGTATTTCTCATTGTAAAGTTCTCTACTGTATATGCTGCGTTATTCCAGTAGAAAACAGCATAAGCTCCTGCACCCTGATTTGAGATAATGCAATCTTCAATAACAAGATTTGTAACAGAGATTGAAGCGTTATCTTTAAAACGAATAATTGAGCGAGACACTTTATCAAAAGTACAACCTTTGAATGTCATATCAGAAACAGAGAATGCATTACCTGCATTAATAACATAGTCACTTCCATTCATAACAAAGTCAACATTCTCGAAGTTGATATAACTTGCAGTACCTGTAGCTATTTCGATAGAAGCTGCTAATTCAATTGTTGGTTTAGCTGCACCCGGAGCACCATAAAAAGTTACAGAAAGTCCTGCCGGAATTGTTACAGTTTTAGCATCAGCTTCTGCTGAAACTTTATCCCATTTAATAGAAGAACCTTCATTCAGAATGAAAGTAACGCTCCCTGCATCTGCATAACCATCAAGAAGTTCCTGAGTTAGTTCATCACCCGGGTTGAAATAATGTCTTACATTACCTTCCGGCGCTTTAGACGAAGTAGAAGCTGTACGAGTACCTCTTTTAGCTTCTCCGAAATAAATAGAGAACGTATATGAAGTGGCTGCTTCAAGACCTGAGATAGTCACAGAACCTTCCGCTACATTTTCTTCTGTAAGCTCTTCTCTAAGAATTTCCGGCTCAACATCTTCTCCCACTACTTTAAAATACTCTACATGAGTTACGCTCAAACCTGCACTCCAGTTAAGAGTAACAAAGTCTTCTCCTTTGTCAGCAGAAGTAACTGCATCAAGAATCTGCTCGCTTTTAGTTTTAAAGCTTCTCTTGTTATTATTTTCATAGTAATACCAAGTAGATTCTTTCTGAGAGCTCATTGATTTGATACGAATAAAATAGTTTGTATCACCAATAAGGTTATCGACAGTATAATTTGCTTTAGTTATAGAGCCGTCTTCTCCATATGTAAGAATCTTAGAAGGATCAAGCTCTACGTCATTATATAGAGAATCTGATGATACCTCAATAAGATAATATTCAGTATTAGGAGTTGAGTTCCAAGATACATAAGCGTCGGTAGCCGTAGGCGTAACACTCATTTTTGTAGGATGGAAAAGTCTGTCATAAGACATATCCAGATCATCTTCACTACATGAAGTGATTAGGGAAGCGCCGGCAAGCAGCGCGATCCCTAAAAATATATTTTTATTATAGTTTTTCATTACTAAATGTTTTCAGATTAGAATCCGTATGAATTTTCAAGATATCCCATTGAAGATGTAATTATACTTTCGCCGATTGGGAATAGATGACTGTTGATTACACCTCGATTATTATTATTCAATCCATTGCTAATCAATTTGCCAACCTGAATATTTTTGGCAGCATCACCTTCTTTACCATCTTTTCCATAGAAGCTAACTGATGTCCAAGCCTCTGCTTTAATTTCATTGTCTGTCAAATCAGGCTCTTCATACCAGCATACCGAACTATAAACGATATCATTATGTTTAATTATTGAACCATCTGCAAGTGTATCTGCGTGATGTCTGAAATACAAATTTTCAGGTGCAATAGAAGCTATCTTATTATAATCGGAACGCATCTGTTCGATTTTATCAGAAAGAAGACCCCATCTAATCAAATCATATTTTCTTACACCTTCTCCTGCTAACTCCCATGCTCTTTCATCCACGATTGCATCAAACATTGATTCTTTATTTCCTGCAACCTGAGATACATAAGCAGCTGGTTTAGATTTATCATCAAATGCTCTTTGACGTACTCTTAACAATGCGTCTGCAGGTGAGATACCTCCTGCGCCAACGTGGTTAGGTCCGTAAAGTTCATTTACAACCTCTGCATACATTAGAAGAGCATCAGAATATCTCATAGTAATCCAGTTAATGCCATATCCGGTTTTAGCTGTTACACTTTTATTTTTTTCTGCCCACACTGAACTCATTTTTCTGAAGTCCCACTTACCTACATAAATAGCCCATGGCGCATTACCCTGCATAGTCTGAATAAGACGATTGTCAGTAGCACGATATTCATAAGGAGCACACGTTACATCCCTTCTCATATCTTCTTTATCATAAGAATAGAAGAACGGTGCCGTTAGTTTAACCTTACCAGATGAGTTATTGAATCCCCATTGAGTTGTTGTAGCAGCCATACGTACACCAACAGTATATCCCATTTCACCAGTATAACCAAGACCGTGAGCTACTTCAAAAAGATTCTCCTGTGTTGTCTGATCCAGAACAAGCTGATTAGTCAATTCCCACTGTTTTTCAAAAGAAGAGTTCAAGTCATGTCTTCCTGAAGAAATTAGCATACCAAGTGCAGATTCTGCTGTTTCCAAAAGTTCCTTTCTCTTACTATCTCCAGGACGCATTGTCGGATATTTTGGATCAGATACTGCCGCAACTTCATAACCTTCAATTTTACTTTCTCTAATTGAGTAGCCAGAAGCAGCAAGTGCAATACGACCAATAAGTCCTAAAGCAAAGCCTTTATTTACTCTTTCTGATGTGTACCCAGACTGACCTTGCCATGGCAAGTATTCTACTGCCTGCCATAGATCATCAATTAGTTTATCATAAATAATATCTCTCGAAGTTTTAGAGAGGTAAATATTTGAACCATCAGGTTTTGTAGTCTCAAACTTCATAGGAACATCACCGAAGTTCTTAATCAAGTCATAAAACAACATTGCTCTCAATGTCAGAGACTCTCCTAATGACGGAAGGACTTCTTCTTTCATTCCTGCATTTGTAATCCCTTCAATACATTCATTACAAACTTCAATTGCCTGATACATATACTGCCATGTCTGAGGAAGACGATTCCACGTCTTAGACATGTTATAGTTACAATTACCACGTTCGTTTCCTGTATTTGTTATATTAGCTTCATCTGTTGCATCAACAAGCTCAATATCTGAATTAGTTGAGAAGTTCAGAGGAAGACGTGCTCCATACATGTGGTCTCTTGTAAGTGACGCATATATCTTATTTACAGCCTGTTTGGTATAAACAGCCGATTGAAAAACTACGTCAGGCGTCATCTCTGATGGAGATTTCTGATCAAGAAAGTCAGAACATGCAGAAAAGGACACTGCACCTGCGCATAAGATTACTGTTTTTAATATATTATTCATAGATAATTAGCAATTAAAATGTAACATTTACACCACCTACAAATGAGCGGCTTTTTGGATATGTAGCATAATCTACACCAGGAGTAAGCGGTGTTGATGTAGCTGAATCCACTTCTGGATCTACTCCTGAGTAGTTTGTAAACACAAATAGATTGTATCCAGTTACATAGAAACGAACATTTTTAAGAAGAATTTTCTCTACCGCTTTTTTAGGAAGCGTATAACCCAGTGATATAGTATTAATTCTCAAGAATGAAGCATTTTCCACATCTCTATCTGTAAGTGGAGCCTGAGTCATCGCTGCTGGATTAAATAATGTTTTACCATCGTTTACTTTATTCATATAAGCATACAGGTCTTCAAGTGAATTTCCTTTTGAAAGATAGTTTTCGACATAAGACTTATCTGTCATACGTTTCCCTGTTGCCGGATCAATATTTGAATATCTATTTGCAAGTTTAAAATCGCTGTTTAGATTCCAGTTTGCTGATGAATTGTGATAGAAACTCGTACGAAGCTTAGCATGATTCACAACTTTTCCACCAAGAGAATAGTTACAGAAGATATTGAAATCAAAGTTTTTAACATTACCATTAATTCCAAAACCACCACTCACTGGATGAACAGTATTACCAAGACGCACTTTGTCATTTTCGTCGATTACTCCGTCACCGTTAGCATCTTGTATCTTCATACCACCAAGCATAACAGGACCTGTAATTGCCTGGCTGCTTTTAACACCATCTTTTTCAACCCAAGTACCATTTTTGTATTCAAGATCGTTTGTAGTATAGAAACCGTCATATTTATAACCGTATACTTCACCTATACGTCCACCCTCTTCTATAAAGAAATCATTAATACAACCTATATCATTACCAGACCATGAATTAGAAGAAACAAAGTAAGAATTCATTCCGTTAAGTGATTCAATTTTGCCTCTGTTGTAAGCTACGTTGAAGTTAGCGTTAAGATTGAAGTTCTTTTTCTGCGCAATAGCGAAATCCATAGTAAGTTCCACACCTTTATTTGATGTCTTACCGAAGTTTCTGTACTGATTTGTATAACCTGTACTTGGCGGAACCTCTACTTTCATCAACAAGTCATTTGTTGTATTCCAGTAAGCATCTACCGAACCAGATATTTTATGATCAAGGAAACCGAAGTCAATACCTAAATTTCTTGTTATTGTTGTTTCCCAAACCAAATCAGGATTTGCAAGAATAGCTCCATGCTCAAGTATTTTTACTGTATTTTTCTCATCAAAATAGATACTGTTACTCACTTCTCCTTTTAGATTGTAAGTAGGGTGCATATATGTAACATCAATACGGTTATTACCAGATGTACCAATTGACAAACGACCTTTTAAGTTAGACAACCATTCTGAAGCACCTTGCATCCACTCTTCATCATTGATTCTCCATGCGAAGGCTGCTGCAGGAAAATACCCCCAACGGTTACCCTCTGTAAATCGACTTGAACCATCGGCGCGCATTGTCGCTGTCAACATATATTTATCTGTAAATCCGATATTCAAACGTCCAAAATATGACATTAGATTATCTTTAGCTTCAATATAAGTATTAATAGTCTGAGGAGTACCGTTATGCATTGCTGCTAGGATTTCATCAATTGTAGTACCGATTTCGTAGCCAACCGCTGTGTAAAGTGTACGGTGCGTCTGTTTACTTGATGACTCCTGACCTAATAGTGCGTTAATAGATAGAGCAGTACCACCTATTTTCTTTTTGTCATAATTTACTGTATTTGCCATACGCCACTCTTTAGTGATGTGACGCTGCATCTGCGCCTGAGCAAAACCAGACTCACCTAGTTTTGAGTTAGTTGTTGCCTGATAATCCCATACCTGATCAGAGTTATTGAATCTATGACCATAACCAAATTCAGAGCGGAATCTAAGCCCCTTAAAAGGAGTCCAGTTAAGACCTGCGTTGTAGTTTTGCTGGAAACGTATCTGTTCTTTATGTGTAGCGTTAGTAATCTCTATCGGGTTATAGTTTGCAGAAGTGTTATCATCGTCGTCATCAGAAAGTTCTGAAAGAGGAGTTATTGGACGAAAAATAGCACTACGGGCAACAGAAGAATATGATTTATTCGACTGATTTGAATCAGCACCGCCTGAAAGTCCATCAATAACCTGGTATGAGTAACGCGCGTTAAAGTCAACTGTCAACCATTTGTTAATATTAGAATTGATCTTTGCGTTTACATTGTCTTTTGTAAAACCAGAACCAAGCATAATCGCTTTCTCCTCATTACGAGCATAGCTAATTGAGTACTTCATTTCTTTAGTACCACCATTAATGCTTAAGTTATAGTTCTGTTGATTACCAGTTCTTCCGAATAATTCATCCTGAAAATCCCTACCTTTGATTGATTTATATATCTCAAGGTCATCATAAGTACCGTAAGTGAAGCTTGTCGGCTGAATTTCATGTTGATACAATGCAAATTCGTATGCGTCAAGCATTTCCATTGTCTTCACTACATTTCTAACACCGTAAGATGCACCAAAACTAACCTCTGTTTTACCTTCTTTACCAGATTTAGTTGTAATGATAACAACACCATTAGCACCACGTGCACCATAGATAGCAGTGGAAGAAGCATCTTTTAAGACGTCTACGCTTTGAATGTCAGAAGGAGCAATGTCTGAAATAGACGATGCCGGAAAACCATCCACAATATAAAGTGGCGAGTTATCTTGCGTTAGGGAACCACCTCCTCTGACGCGTATCTTAACTTCCGCATCTGGTGAACCTTCACTTGTAGTAATCTGTACTCCGGCCATTTTACCCTGAAGTGCTTCTGACGCGCTTGCTACCGGTACAGCAGAAATCTGTTTTGCACTAACTGATGCAACAGAACCTGTTAAATCTCTTCTTGATACAGTACCGTAACCGATAACTACGACCTCATCAAGATCCTGTGTGTTCGATGCAAGAGTAACCTTTACATTAGATTTACCTTTAACATCCAACTCTTGTGTTTTCATACCCACATAAGAAACAACAATAATATTACTGTTTACATCAATAGTAAAGTTACCATCAAAGTCAGTAATAGTACCATTCGTTGTTCCCTTTTCCATAATTGTCGCACCAATCACGGGTTCACCTAAGTCGTCAAATACAACTCCGGTTACTGTCGCATTTTGTGCCGCTACGCTCACCGAAAGGAAAACAAAGAGCATAGCTAAATAGCGATGTAAGTTTTTCATTTAAATAATAATTTTGGATTTAATGATTTTGTTCCGTTTTTAGGACACTGCAAAGATTATTTAAATTGAAAAATGTTTAGAGGAAAAATTGTTCTTATCTATATAAAAAACGGTATAAAACAATTTGGTATTTTTTTTATGATTTATTTACAAACATACTTTTATGACAATTACAGCTCTTTTATATGAATTTACACTTTAAAATACAGAAGTCAAATAATCCACTATGAGCAGACACAACGAAAAGACAATAAGCCCAACTTACCAAAAGGCAATATACTGCTAACAACAAGCTACTTAAAACACACACAACAATAAAAATACACAATCAAGTACACCACACCACAACTATATAAGTATAATTAATTATCAATTTTTACACATATAAAAAAAACAACCGGCCTCCTCTTCACAGAGGAGACCGGCCTAATAAATCATTAAATCCAATTATTTAAACCATCGGTTATCCCCGATGTTTTTATCTTTTATCGTTTCATTAGAAACGGTGAAATCACTTTTTTCAGCATCATAAAATCCAGGATCTATATTAGACGCCGAACTGCTTGTGTCGTTCTGAGCTCCTGTTGTTACGCTAGCCTGAAAGTTAGGCGCATTAAAATAATTATTGTTTTCAATCTTATCAATTATTGTTGTGCTCTGATTAGTAAGATAAGCGTTAGTATCAGTTATAAGATTATTTCTGAACGTTATGCTATTTGGAACTCTGACATACAAATATCGTTTAGTAACCGAAACTTTATAAAACGTATTATTCTCTACAACGATAGTTGTGAATGCTGCAGGTAAGGTCGAAGTAGAGTTATCAAAACGAATGATATCTCTATCTCCTTTATTTGCTACATTATACAATGTGTTATTAGACAATGTAAATTTAGATGCATATCCTCCACGAATATCAAATACGTCACCACCCTCTCCTAAAATGTCATGAATAGTACAATTTGAAATAGTTATATCCCCTATAACAGCAGGAATGGAACCACTTACATAAAATACACCTTTCACATAATTATATATTTCACAATCTTCTATTAAAAGATTTGAGTATTCCACTCCGTCATCGTAAACAACCATTTGACTATTATCAGCAGCACCCGTTCCGTCAAGACGCAAGTCTTTAAGCTCCAAAGAGGCTCCACCTGACATTCTTAAAACTGTGCTTATAAGAATAGGTTTATTAAGAGGACGTGCACCTTTGATAGATATACTCTTATTTATTGAAAGTTTTGCTATATTATATTCACCAGGCATAAGAGCGAATACATCTCCATCACTTGCAGCCTCTACCATTGTCGCTAAATCATCATCCGGATTCACCTGAATAGCGCCACCAAGATCAATAAGTGTCGTAAATTCAATAGTACCTCTTGTCTTTGTACCTCGCTTCATTACTACTTTATATTTCGTCTCACCGACAAGGCCTGTAATAGTTTTAGCACCAATCAATATCTCATCCGAATTTACCGGATATTCAACAGCTGCTTCTTCTCCGGCCTTTGTCACATACATTATATCCACCGCTTCACCAGCAGGCCATCTCAACATTACTTCAGTAGCTCTAAGATCATCTTCAGTTATTTGATAAAATATCTGCTCTGCATCTGTTTTGAAAGTAATTAATGACTCTTTTGATTTTGACAATCCATCATCACCAATCGTAACAACTACAGCTGTATATTGAGTTTCACCCTCTAGTGATTCTACCAAAATTGAATTAGTGTCAGATACAGCATTTCTATACGGCACCGCTCCTTCCTCTACAGTATCACCCTCATATATATTTATTTCAAAAGCTACTGCATTTGGATTTTTATTCCATTTCAGCAATACATTTACTTTATTTTGAATTGTTGCCTTCAAATCAACCGGAGACAAAGCTCTTTCATATTGTAAAGAGTCTATAATTATGTCCCTGTCATCGCTACATGCAGTAAGTGCCAGCGTTGCGCATACGGCTACATAACCTATATTTTTTATAAAGTTTCTCATTTGTCGTTTGTTTTATTAATTAATATGCCAAGGGTCATTAACTACTTTTTCATTACTTGCCGAGATTATACAATCGAAAATAGGATAAAACTGATAGTTGTCAGGGTTTTTAGCAGGATTGTACAAATAGTCAATCTCTTCATCTGAGATTTTAGTTTCTGTCAGATAATCTGTTGTTACAGTATATTCTCCTGATTTATCTTCAAGTTCACCAAAGTTCATTCCATAAATCTCAAGCACCTCTGTCTCTTTTTCATTTACCACTTTATATCTATAAGATATTTTTTGTGGTAACTGAGCATATTTACCTTCGCGCGAACGAAGTTGTCTCATCTTATCCTTTGTTATATCAAGATTTGTTTTAAGTCTGTTCCAACGTATAAGATCAGCCTTTCTCAACATCTCACCACAGAATTCCAAAGCACGCTCTTCAATAATAGCTTCCAAAAGATCTCCTTTTCTGGATTCCAGATAATTATCTACATTATCACTCCACTCAGACATTGGAAATGCTCTTTGACGTATTTGTTTTATATAAGATACAGATTCTTCAGTCTCCCCAAGATAGTTTGCAGCCTCAGCAGCCATTAACACTATATCAGAATACCTCATGCAAATCCAATTATAACCATCATCATTTGATGAATCGACAATACGGGCAGACCATTCATAACGATACTTACCAAAAGCCCATTTATTTACATTTTTAAGTTCCTGCACGGCCTGTGCAGAGTTACTCCATTCGTAGTTTACACACGTTACGTCACGGCGGGTATCCGTAATCTCATAATCATAAAATACCGGAGGAGTCGGACCAGCCTGACCTCCGCGTCCTGCACCACTCTGCTGATATTGATCTTTTGCATTATGCTTTACGGCAAAAGTATAAAATATACGTCCGCGTGTTCCGTTCTTGTCACTGGCAAAAGGCAGCTCAAACACTGATTCTCCACCTGCTGTCGTTACATCCATAGCCAGATTTCTAAAAACCTGCTCAAAATCACCATTTAGCGTATTTGCTCCGCTATTAATAACCTGTGTACAGGCATCATAAGCTATTTTATAAAGATTACGCTCCTGAAGGAGTTCATCTGAACCATTATACTTTCTTACAACGCTGGTCCCGTTATCATTTCTTTGTGAATAGCCCGCTGCCTTCAAACAGATTCGTGCCAAAAGCCCATTTGCATAAGAGCGACTCGGATTCTCTGTTGTAGTGGTTCTTTGATGTTGATTTGGCCAATAAAGAAGCTTTGATGCTTTTTGCAGGTCCAATATGAGCTGTTTATAAATCTCATCTCTACTCATTCGAGCCATATATATTGTCTCTGATGTAATAGGAGCAAAACGCCCTGGTACATCTCCCCATATATTTGTAAGGTCATTATATAACATCGCCCTCAAACAATAAGCCTCACCAAGTAATTGTCCCATATCACTACCCTCTTGCGGGTTCCCATATTTTTCAATCCCAGCTATAACTAGATTAACTCTTTCTACGGCCTCATAAACTTTCGACCATGGATCTTTAGACTCAGAGATATTAAACTGACTATTATTAGAACTGATACTATACGTATGCAAATCATGACGTGCATCCTCTTTGGTTGTATGTGTATTATACCATTCTATATCTGTATTATAGCCATAAAACGGAAGTATACGTCCTCTGTATGCGTTTGTTTCAAACAATGAATGATAAACACCGGCGATAGCACCTGTGGTAAACTCATATTTTGAGTAGATTATAGAGTCATCTGTTGCCGATGATGAGACAGAATCCAATACATCTTCACAAGATGTAAAAACTCCAAGCATTACAACAGAAGCTAATGCTGAATATATATATTTTTTCATTTGTACTTATTTATTATTTATAATAAGGCCTATTATACCAACTATGTAACTTTTGATTAGAAAGTCAGATTAGCACCTATAACAAACTGACGACTTTTTGGATAGGCAGAGTAGTCTACACCCGGAGTAAGCGCTGTACGACGGCGAGTAGAAACCTCCGGATCAAAACCTGAATAATTTGTCCAGCAGAACAGATTATATCCTGTCGCGTAGAAACGCAAGCTCTGGATCTTCACTTTATTAGTTATCTGTCTTGGCAATGTATACCCAAGTGTCAGAGTACTAAGACGAAGGAATGAACCATCTTCTACAGCCCAATCAGATAGTACATAACGAGATCCGTAAGGCGACCACATTGTTGTGTTAGCATTCATTGCGGCAAGCTCTTCCATATCATTAGAAATTGTCCCGTCAGCTCTTAAGTTGGTCCATCTTGACCCATCTCTCATTATATCTATCATATTGCGGAACTGATATTTAGACGATGATGTATATTCTATTTTATTAGCGTTATAAACATCGTTGCCATAACTCCATGTAAAGTTTGCAGCCAGATCAAAACCATATGCTCTTGCTGAGATATTAAAACCTCCCGTTGCTTTAGGATTTGCGTTACCAATAACAGAACGGTCAGCCTGAGTTATTTTATTATCAGCACTTTGGTCTGTATTTTTAAGTTTCATCGACCCCGGACGAATCGTTCCGACAATCGCAGAGGCATCTGCAACTCCATCTTTCAAAATCCATTTCTTTGAAGTTTCATCATAACGTTCAAAATCTGACACTTCATATCTTCCGTCAGACTGATAACCGAATATCTCACCTACACTACCACCAACTCTAACGATATAATCTGAACCAATCTCCGTTGATGCCCAGTTAGATGTACCATACATATCTGACATTGAGCCAAGAGATTTGATCTTATTTTTATTCACACCCGCATTAGCGCCGATTGTAAGTCCAAAATTCTTTTTATCTACAACGACAAAATTCAGAGATGCTTCATATCCTTTATTCTCCGTTTCGCCCATATTACGATACTGCGTATCATAACCTGTGCCCGGTACAGGGAATTCAATCAAAAGATCTTTTGTATTATTCCAGTAAGCTTCAAGTGATCCTGAAATGCGACTATTAAAAAATGAAAAATCAACACCTATATTTCTGGTCACTGTTGTTTCCCATTTCAAATCAGGATTAACCATTGTCTTACCTGTCGACCAGTAATTTGAGTTATCATTAACCCACCCTGTCGTATTCGTAACATACATTGCAACCGTCTGATCTGACGGTATGTTATTATTACCAGCTGTACCATAACTTAATCTAAGCTTCAAATCATCAAGCCAATCTTTTGTATCTTCAAAAAATGACTCAGAAGATAAACGCCAAGCTACTGCGGCTGACGGGAAATACCCCCATCTGTTACCTTCACTGAATTTAGAAGAACCATCGGCACGGAAAGTACCGCTAAACAGATATTTACTTTTATAGTCATAATTCACACGTCCAAAATATGACAACAAGATATCGTCGGCATAAATATATTTATTAGTCGAATAAGGAGTTCCCTGTGTTGTAAGGGTGAAAGCGTCATTTGCAGTGAAAAATTCTGGATATTGACGCACCTCATCAGTACCTACATTACGAGATGTTGTGATATATTCCTGCCCGACCATCGCGTTTAAATGATGATTATCTCCTTTTATAAGCTTCTTAAAATCATATGCAAGCGTATTAGTGCTGCGAAGAGATTTTCTTGTATCTGCAGTAAAAATCGCTATAGGATTAGAATTACCATTCTCGATAGCATAGTAAGTCGAGGTGCCGTAATAACGTTTGTCATTAGATTTATTATTGTCAAGTCCAATTTCCAGTTTCAATTTTAGGTTGCTGATGATATCCCAGTTAAATGCCGCACTATAATTAAAATTCTCTTTTAACTGACGACGATCATTATCAGATAGAGAAGTAAGAGGATTTATTAATTTCGAGTCTTCATCTTCACCCGCTCCTGTCTCCAGATTAGATATTGGAATAGGAGTATATATTATGGCATGTTTTAGACGAGAGTCAGCGGAAGAAACCTCTTTTTGCTCGTTGGCACCACCGCCACTTACATTTGTTTTAGAATAACGGGCAGAAAAATCAAGCTTTACATTTTTATGGACCTTAATATTAGTCTTAAAGTTGAAATTATCTCTTTTAAAATTTGAAAGCTCCATAATTGCAGTATCATCCATTCGGCTATAGCTAAACGCGAATTTTGCAAAATCATTACCACCGTTAATACTAAGGTTATGATTAAATGTATTTCCTGTACGACCAAACACCTGATCCTGCCAGTCATTTCCACTCATACCACTATACATATCAAGATCTTGATAATTACCAAAATACTTCGTATATGAATCCGGATTAATATCATTAGGACTGTCTGATTTCAGCATCGCCAATTCATATTGCCATTTCGCATAATCTCCGGGAGAAAGTACATCAAGAGTTTTTGCTATCTGTTTCCATGCATAATAAGCGTTATAGTTTACAGACACTTTCCCTTCTTTACCACCTTTTGTAGTTACTATCACTACACCGTTTGCACCGCGTGAACCATAGATCGCTGTAGATGAAGCGTCTTTCAATACATCTATTGATTCAATATCAGTAGGAGCGATATCTGAAATAGACTCAACAGGAAAACCATCTACTATAAATAATGGAGAATTATCGCCAGTGATAGAACCGCCTCCCCTTACACGGATCTTCATCTCCGCATCCGGAGAACCCTCCGTTGTAGTTATCTGTACACCAGCCAACTTACCGGCAATAGCTTCAGTAGCAGAAGCAACAGGTACTGATGCTATATCGGCCGCTTTAACTGATGCCACAGAACCAGTTACATCTTTTTTTCTCACAGTTCCATAACCAACAACAACAACTTCATCTAAGTCTTGTGTTGAAGAACTAAGTATTACTTTCACATTCTTCTTTCCCTTCACATTTACATCCTGTGACTTCATCCCCACGTAAGATACAACTATAACATCTTTATTTACAATAAGAGTAAAATTACCATCATAATCAGTTATAGTACCATTACTGGCACTACCTTTCTCTACTATTGTAGCACCAATAATTGTTTCGCCCTGATCATCGAGTACAGTACCCGATATTGTTGTCTGAGCTGTGATACTCACCGATATAAACATGATGAGCATCGCAAAATAACGATGTAGGTTTTTCATTTAAAAAATATTAGTTTGTTTGAAATTATGCAGTTTTTTCCCAGATGTCAGAATTGACATACTTTAGATCGGAAGAGCGTCGTGTAGGGAAAGAGTGTACGTCCTGGTTTAGA